>JAGLFC010000074.1 GCA_023144715.1 Gammaproteobacteria bacterium
GGTGCGTAAGGTCAGTCAATAATATTGATAAAGTAACCCCTTATAAAGATGAACATTATTGGCAACTTTATGAATCCATAGAATCTTTTCTTTATGGTGAATTAAATATGGAACACACTAATGATGATGGTGTTTTTTGGGGAATCAGTAATTTTTATCAAATTTGGGAAGACATGTGTAATACTTATGCCTTTTCTAAATTTAATGTTCTTTATTCTGATACCAATATAGTATTTAAAGGGGAGAGAATTTCTAATAATCGTTCTGGTAATCATAAAATATATAAAAAATCATATTTTGAGGATCCATTTTTTATACAATTCAGAGAAAAAAAGAGATTAATGCGCCCAGATTTAATTCATTTAGTAGGAAGTTCAATTACAGGTGAAACTTTTAAATCTTTCATTGATATAATACCAATAAAAGATAGTAATAATCAAATAGATTTTCGTGTTCACTTTATAGATAATAAATCAAATAAAAAGCTATCTAAATATTTTAAAAGGCTCTATAAGGCATTTATAAGTAATTTAAAACAATCCTTAAATTCAGGAAAGAGAACATCTCATCGCATTCATGGTGCATCATTTAGGAATAATGTATTTAAAAACTATCCAAAAGATGAACTAACTAAACAAAAAAATTATCTGATAGACCGTACCTGTGATAAGAATAGTTATATTATACTTGATTGGAAATATATGGATAATGATAGTTTTCAATATAAAAATAAAAAAATTGATATAGATATTTCAAAGCAGATTTGTTATGAATTTTGTTTAAAAAATTCAAAAGACAATGATAATTATAGTATAGAAAGTCAATTTATCTTCCCATATTATTATGATGATTTAGAATTAGATATTGGTGATTTTATGAATGAAAAAAAACTATATCATCGTATTAATGAAAATAACATTAAAGTTTTTAAAGCGAACTTTAATAAAATACAAGATATTTACTTAAAAAATGATACTTGAGAAAAAAAATATAAAAAGCAATTTTGTTGCTTATTTAAGTATAAAAAATAACAAAAAAGTGAATGAAAAATTTATTCTTCCATTAGTGAATAATTTTTTTAAACATAAGAAAATTAATAATTTTAAAGAAATTTCTGAAAATTATGAAATTTCAGATGAAGATTTTAAATATAAAAATTTTGATGATTTTTTTTCTTATTTTTATGAAAATATAATGGAAGATATTAGTAAAAATAATAATGAAATAGAAATAACGGTTAAATACTGCATTACTCTGGATAAACAAAATTGTTTAAAAAAATGTAATAGTACAGGTATTTTTTATGATGAAATATTACTCTATAATCAACCTGTTTTTTATTTTATTTATATAGATATTAATGATGTATTTTCTTTTTTAAGACAACAAAATACACTTGATAAAATATAGTAATATTATACGCTAAATTATTGGTAAGTATTTTAGTCCAACTTTTAGTAGCAAAACCATTTTATTTATATGGTTAATTTTAGTAGGTGGTGGCTGAGTAACTATCAGAGTATCAATTACTATTTATTTAATACCTAAATTTAAACTAATGTTACGTACTTACTATAAACTATCAGATGCTACATAACATTAATTAACTTATCACTTTAAAAACTATTTAGCTAATCGCTTCTCTTCTGGAAGTGCAACATTAAGCTCTAAAATTGGGCAATTATCATCACTTGTATCAAGCTGTACATTCATTTGTGTGGGATCAATATCAATATATTTACTGATAACTTTTAGAATATCTTCTTTAAGTTGAGGCAAATAATCAATATTTGAAAGACTATTACCACTTCTTTGATGAGCAACAATAATTTGTAAACGATCTTTAGCAAGAGTTGCAGTCGTTTTTTTCTTTTTCTTACAAAAATAATCCAATATAGACATGGCTATGCTCCAAATACACGGGAGAAAAAGCCCTTTTTCTCAGGTGTTAAAAAACGATGTTCTACATCATTACCTAAAAAACGTTCAACAATATCATCATAAGCTTGACCTGCAACACTTTCTTCATCAAGAATAACAGGAAGACCTGTATTAGAAGCCTGTAATACGGATTCAGATTCAGGCACAATGCCTAATAATGGAATGCCTAAAATTTCAAGAATATCATCGACACTGAGCATTTCTCCTTCAGCAACACGATCAGGGGAATAACGAGTAATAATAAGATGCGGTCTAACAGGAAAACGGTCTTCAATAGCACGCTTTGTTTTACTGTCTAAAATACCTAAAATCCGATCAGAGTCTCTGACAGAGGATACTTCAGGATTACTCACAATTAAAGCCTCATCCGCAAAATATAATGCCATTAAAGCCCCTGATTCAATACCTGCTGGCGAATCACAAATAATATAATCAAAGGTTTTAGAAAGTTCCTGAATAATTTTACCGACACCTTTGAGAGTCAATGCCTCTTTATCCCTTGTTTGTGAGGCAGGTAAAATACATAAATTTTCAACACGTTTATCTTTAATTAATGCTTGATTTAATTTTGATTCACCATTAATGACATTGATAAAATCAAAAACGACACGGCGTTCGCAACCCATAATGAGATCAAGATTTCTAAGACCAATATCAAAATCTATAATGACGGTTTTATGTCCTTTTTGTGCAAGACCTGTACCAAATGCTGCACTGGTCGTTGTTTTACCAACACCGCCTTTTCCTGAGGTCACTACAATAACTTTTGCCATCGTTTTACATATTCCTATAAGTTTAAAGTAACGCTAAATGGATTCTATTTGTAACTTGTCGTCTTTGAGATAAATGTGTACCGACATGCCTATTTTATTGACGGGGATATCATCACTCAATAAATAAACACCCGCAATTGAATATAATTCAGCTTGTAAAGAATGACAAAAAATACTTGCGGATTGATCGCCATGAATGCCTGCTAAAGCTCTGCCTCTTAGTGTGCCATAAATATGAATATTACCAGAAGCGAGTATTTCTGCTCCAGTACTAATTGATCCAATGACGACTAAATCACCCTTTGTGGCATATATTTGTTGCCCTGAACGAACCGTTTGTTTCACTATTTTTGTAGGTTCTTGAGTGAGAGTCGTATTTTGTTGGGTTTCATTTTCTTGGGATTGACGCTGTTCAATATGACTTTCTTGCTCAATAGTAGTATCAACACTTTCTGGTGGAGATATTATGTCTTCTTCTGCTTCTTCTGCTTTTATTTCAGATGTTTTTTTAGAATTAGATTCTGCTAAAATAGCCATTCCAGCTTTTTCTAACAGACTATGCTGTGATTTTTCAGCCCCTTTTACACCAATAGGAATGATAGATAAGGATAATAATAATTTTTTTAATCCGACAAAATTTAAGTCCTGTGTATCCCCTTTAAATTCATGTAGATCAATAACAAAAGGGGTATAATTAAAAAAGCCTGGTGCCGTTTTTATGCGTTCTTTTAATTGCTTTTCTAATAAAGACAGATCATTTTCAAAAAGTTGTAAAACACTTAATGTAAATAAGCTTCCTTTTAACTCAAAACAGGGTTTATCCATAGCATTTTTATCTCATATTCTTATGTCAATAATACAGCTTGTTATTGGGGTAATTTTTAATATTCGCTAGTATAACAAAAAAAATTATTTAATTTGCAACTTTTATTTATCAATTTGTTTTAATATCCCACTTTAATGAGCAAATGGGGTTATATAGGGTCATTTATGCTAAAATTTATCTTAATTTAACTCAGTATGGAAAAAAATATTCATTATGCTAAAAAAAATATCTTTAATTGAAAAATTCGCTTTAGCTTATGTCATTATATTTACTCTGATAGGCTTTATATGGAGTTATATTGATCATGATTCTTTTAAACTTTATTATGTTATGGAAGATGGTTTTACTGAATGGTCTACCGTTTTTGTGTTAATTATCGGTATTTTTGTGTGCTTTCGTCGAGTCTGGTTACTTAAAAATCAGCGTGCATTGTTATTTTTATTCATGACATCATTATTGGGGCTATTTTTCTTTTTTGGTGCAGGTGAAGAAATTTCTTGGGGACAGAGACTCTTTAATATTGAAAGTTCAGAATTTTTTCATCAAAACAACGCTCAAGGAGAAACGAACTTACATAATTTAGTGGTTAATGACACTAAATTAAATAAGCTAATATTTGGGCGTGGGTTAGGTATTTTATTATTTCTGTATTTAGTAGTTTTAATTCCATTATATAGACGTAAAGACGGTGTAAAATTATGGGTGGATAAATTGGCCATTCCTATTGCACAAAATTATCAAATTGTGGCTTATATTGCCTTATTAATTGTTGTTCAAGTATTAATGGCTTCATCAAAAAAAGGAGAGATGCTGGAGTTTGCAGGATCGATTATTTTCTTGCTAAATGTGGCTTATCCCTATAATAAAGAAAATTTTATGGCTAAAGGCTAATTATTGATAAAATATATTACTGAGTGAATAATTATATTATAATAAACTGTAATATTGATTAAATAGAAAATATTTTTCTTATAATAACCTTTGGCTTTGAATCAAACAATGAATATAAACAATTATTTTAATTATAATGATGGCAGTATTCGTTTTACTCGTCATCAAGCAAGTACTTTTGCAAAAGGAGTGGCAGGTGATTTTAATGCCATTCACGATGAAGATGCCAAACGTTTTTGCGTCCCAGGTGATTTATTATTTTCTGTATTTCTGGTGCGATATGGTATTTATCAAGAAATGAAATTTGAATTTTCAGGAATGGTGATTGAAACAACAGAGCTTATCTTTCCTGATAACATTCCAAACCATTTTAGTTTAAAGGGTCGTAATGATAAACATTACATGGATATTAGTACCTTAGGTAAAAAAACAGAGGATATAGAGTTTATTGCTGCGTTGTCAGAAAAGTATGTACAATTTTCGAGTAAAACTTTTCCTGATATTTTAGTGCCTTTGATGAAACAAGAAAATGTCATGATTAATCCTGCTCGTCCATTAGTCATCTATAAAAGTATGGAAATTTATTTAGAAACTTTATCAGGAAGCCATATTGAACTAAAATTAAAAGAAGCCACATTAAAGAAAAATGCTAAAAAAGCAGAGGTAAGGTTAGAATTTACAATTCTTTCTGAAAATAAAGAAATTGGTCACGGTGCAAAAAATTTATTATTAGGTGGTTTACGTGAATATAATGCTGAACAATTGAATGAAGTGGTTGATTCTTATATACAACAAAAAACTAATTTTTCAATATAAATAGTGTATGCTCTTATATGCAAAACACTACGGTGATATAGCTAAACCTCACACGAGTAATGCCATAATCATTCTCCATGGTCTATTTGGAAATTACCGTAACTGGCAACCTATTGCTCGTTCTTTAGCAACACACTATCCTGTTTATTCTCTGGATTTGCGTAATCATGGTCAGTCAACACATGATGGCGTTATGGATTATCCAACGATGGCAGAAGATGTTCTGCGCTTTATTCAAGATAAAAAGCTCAACTCAGTCACCATTATTGCTCATAGCATGGGTGGTAAAGTGGCAATGACTTTAGCCTTGGCTCACCCTCAGGTGGTCAATAAATTGGTCGTAGTAGATATTGCCCCCATTTCTTATCAACATGATTTTTCTGAGGTTTTGAATGCTTTTCAAGCAGTTCCTTTGAATAAAATTCAATCACGCCAAGAGGCTGATCGCTATTTATCGACTATAATATCGGATAAAAATTTACGACAATTTTTATTACAAAATTTAAAACAACAAGATGGACAGTATTATTGGCGTTTAAATCTGGAAGCTATTCGTCAATCAATAGAAACCATTATTGCCTTTCCTAATACCAGCCATTATCCACCCTTTAAAAAAAGAGTACTGTTTATTGGGGGTGGGCAATCTGATTATTTAAGCAAAGAAAATCAACAAAAAGCTAAAATACTTTTTCCAAGAGCTTCTTTTTCAATCATAAAATCAGCAGGGCATTGGCTACACACAGAGCAAGCAGAATTATTTAAAGTGCTGATACAGCCGTACCTTAAAAGTTGATTACAAAAAAATAGCCGATTAGGAACAATTTGATAGTAAAGAATGTTGTTGTATGGTATTGAGTAAGCCTTCACAATCAAGACCATAATCATGGTATATTTCTTGTTGTGTGGCGTGTTCAGGAAATATATCAGGCAAGCCTAAATTAATCACAGGGCAAATGCTATTGAGGCTGATTAAACATTCATTGACTGCACTGCCAGCACCGCCTGATATACTATTATCTTCCACTGTAATTAATAGATCACTGCTTTGTGCCAAGTCTTGTGCTAATGAGGTATCTAAGGGTTTAACAAAACGCATATTAACGACTTTAACATGATAATCCGTTGACAGTATTTCGCTTGCTAGTAATATTTCACTCAATAAACTCCCAAAATTTAAAAAGGTAATGTTGATTTTATCTGTCTTTTTATTATCAAAAATTAATAATCCTTTCCCTTTTTTAAGTGCGATAGAGTCCTGTTTATTAATTGCTTGTCCAGACCCTTTGCCTCTAGGATAACGCACAGCAACAGGGGAGTTGAGTGAAAATCCATAATCTAACATCTGATAACATTCATTTTCGTCAGCAGGAGTCATAATGGTCATATTAGGGATGCAACGCATAAAACTCAAATCAAAATTACCACTATGTGTTGCACCATCACTACCCACCACGCCTGCTCGATCAATAGCAAATAATACAGGTAAATTTTGTATCGCCACATCATGAATTAATTGATCATAGGCACGTTGTAAAAATGAGGAATAAATAGCCACAACAGGTTTTAAGCCTTCACATGCCATACCTGCGGCGAGAGTCACACAATGTTGTTCGGCAATACCTACATCATAATAACGATCAGGAAATTGTTGAGAAAACTCAACCAGTCCTGAGCCTTCACGCATGGCGGGTGTAATGGCGACTAACTGGGTAGTGTGTTGTGCTGTATCCATTATCCATTGGCTAAACACTTGGGTATACGTCAGTGATTGTGAGGTTTTTATGGATGTTTGGCTATAAAATCCCGGTGTGGTGGCATGGTATTGGGTGGGGTGCTGTTCAGCGGCTTCAAAGCCTTTACCTTTTTTAGTGACGATATGTAAAAATTGAGGTTCTGATAATTCTTTGATATTTTTGAGTGTGGTTAATAAAGTGGGTAAATCATGACCATCAATAGGACCAATATAATTAAAGCCTAATTCCTCAAATAAAGTCCCCGGAATGACCATACCTTTGACATGCTCTTCGGCACGACAAGCAAGATCCCAAACAGATGGCATAGAACTCAGCACTTTTTTAGAACCTGATTTCATGCTGCTGTAAAATTTACCCGATAATACTTTCGCTAAATAATTGGATAAGCCCCCCACATTGGGTGAAATAGACATATCATTATCATTTAAAATGACCAATAAATCAGTATTCATATCACCGGCATGATTGAGGGCTTCAAATGCCATTCCAGCCGTCATTGCACCATCTCCAATGACGGCAATTGAGTGTTGTTTGAGACCCATTTTTTCAGCGGCAATTGCCATGCCTAAAGCGGCACTAATAGAGGTACTGGAATGCCCAACACCAAAGGCATCATAAGGACTTTCAGAACGTTTAGGAAAACCTGAAAGACCATTTTTTTGACGAATGGTATCGAGTTGTTTAGCACGACCTGTTAATATTTTATGGGGGTATGCCTGATGTCCCACATCCCAAATTATTTTATCGTCAGGGGTATTAAAAATACAGTGTAATGCAATTGTTAATTCAACCGCACCCAAATTAGAAGACAGATGACCGCCTGTTTTATCTAAGGTGTGTAATAAATAGGCACGTAACTCTGTGGCAAGTACGTTTAACTGCTCTATATCCAAATTGCTTAAATCATCGGGTGATTGAATGGCATTTAATAGTGGATAATTGAACAGATTAGTCATAACTTACTTTATTAAATAGCTTTGAAGAGTAGGTGAGTATACCTTAATTTAGTGGCTACGGGTAATAATAAATTCAGACAGTTCTCGTAAAGGATCAGCCTTATGATCAAATTTTTCCAAATTTTGTAGGGCATTTTTATGACACTCTTGAGCCATTTTTTTTGCACCCTCAAGACCGAGCAAAGCAGGGTAGGTGGCTTTGTTTAAATGAATATCAGCCCCTTGTTGTTTACCTAAGGTCAATGTATCCGATTCAATATCTAAAATATCATCTTTTATTTGAAAGGATAAGCCAATATTTTGAGCATAATGATCCAATGAGGTTAATTCATCAGTGGTTAATACCTCTGAACAGAGTGCCCCTAATTGTACACTGGCACGGATTAATGCGCCTGTTTTATGTTCGTGCATTATTTTTAATTGCGCCAGTGATAGTGTTTCTCCTGTGGAAGATAAATCAATTGCCTGTCCACCTGCCATACCCGCAATACCACTGCATTGTGCTAATATTTTTACCATCGCCACAATTTGCTTGTCGGTCAGTACTGTACTTTGTGTGAGTGCTTCAAAGGCGAGCGTTTGTAAGGCATCCCCTGTTAATAATGCGGTTGCTTCAGAAAATTTTTTATGACAGGTAGGTTTTCCACGACGTAAATCATCATTATCCATGGTAGGCATATCATCATGTACTAAGGAATAGCAATGGATAAGCTCAACAGCACAAGCAGGTGCATCTTGATGATGAACATCAATATTAAGTGCCTGTCCTGTTAAATAGACTAATAGAGGGCGAATTCTTTTACCTCCATTAAAGGTACTATAGTGCATGGCTTGAGCGAGTTCATCAGCAGTATGAGAATGTCTTTTGAATAATTGCTCAAGTGCTTGATCAACGTGTTGTTGATAATGTGTTATTAATGCTGTTAAAGACACCCTTTATACACTCGATTTTGGCTTATTATTACCATTATCATAATCTTGTAATATAGGCTGATCATGATTGTCTAATAAAATTTTTACTTTTTGTTGGGCATCTGTTAGAGCCGTTTGACAAGAACGAGTTAAGTGAATACCTCGTTCAAAATTTTCTAGGGATTCTTCTAAGTTTAAATCACCATGTTCTAGGGCATCCACTAATTTTTCTAACTCATTTAATGAAGATTCAAAGTTAAAACTTTTTTCTTGATCCATATTTTTTTCCTTATCCATTTCATTTATATTTTTTTTTGTCATAAATTTCAGCTTATTCGAGGTTTTAGGTCAGTTAATGCTATAATTGTAATATTGCACTTGCCTATGGTAAAGATATTTAAGCTTTATTTATAAATAAAAAGAGAGAGTTTAATTTTTTATGATGAATAACTACCCTATAAAACATATAAAATTATTATTTAAAAGCGTGATTACTAGCCTAATAATACTCAGTTTATCTATTTATAGTGTTACTGCGGTAGCAGATGTTTGGAATAAGTGGGGAGGATTCAAAGATGAATATAAAGATAATGATAATGCCGATGAGTATGTTTGGAAAGAAGAAACTACCCAATTACCAACTTATCCTAAAAATAGTGATTTATTAAAAATCATGGGACCTGCTGCTTATCGAAATTATCAATATTTAATTGATGGCAAAACACTGACGGTCGGTAGTGATGGTGTTATACGTTTTAGTTTGGTGATTCGTTCAAGCAGTGGTTCAGATAATGTTCTGTTTGATGGTTTACGTTGTCATACAGGGCAAGCGATTCATTATGCCTATGGTATTACCAATAATGAGGGCCAAAAAAGCTTTAATAAAAAAACTAAACCACAATGGAAACCATTTCGTTCTGATGGTGTCATGGGCTATAGCACTCTTTTAGCCATGAGCTATTTTTGTGATCCAAATAGCGTACCACTGACACGCCATGAAATTATACAAAATATAAAATATGGTAAAGGGCCTGTGGATGGTCTTTATAATTAATTATGAATATACAAAAACATATTATCCAAAAAAAAAATCACTCAATTAAAAAAGAGGCGATTAGTAATAATGCCTTAAAAGTACTTTATCGCCTGAATGAAGCAGGTTATCAAGCATATCTTGTGGGAGGAGCCGTCAGGGACTTACTGTTAGGAAAGCAACCTAAAGATTTTGATGTTGCTACTAATGCACGCCCTGATGAAGTCAAAGCATTATTTCGTAATTGCCGTTTGATTGGTCGCCGTTTTCGTTTAGCACATATTTTATATGGTCGTGATTTGATTGAAGTTGCCACATTTCGTGGCCCTCATGATGGCAAAAATATTCATCGAGCCAATCAAAATAAAGAAGGGCGTATTACACGCGATAATGTCTATGGGAGTCTTGAAGAAGATGCAGTACGCAGAGATTTTACCATTAATGCCTTGTATTATAATATTAAAGATGAGTCTATTGTTGATTTAACCAGAGGTATAAATGACCTTAATGATCATACTATCCGTATGATTGGTGATACAGAAACACGTTATAAAGAAGATCCTGTTAGAATGCTTAGAGCCATTCGTTTTGCTGCTAAACTGGATTTTAAGATGGAACAGCAAACCCATGATCTTATTTTTAAGTTAAGTGATTTATTAAATGATATTCCTGTGGCTCGTTTATTTGATGAAACTCTAAAATTATTTCAAGGGGGTTATGGGTGTAAATGTTTTTTTCTGCTGAGAGAATATAATATTTTTACACTCTTATTTCCCATGACTGAAGCGGCTATTTTAACAGAAGCTGAGGCAAACAATAATCAAGACACATTGAATATAATAGAACAAGCATTAATCAATACGGATGATCGTATTACTCAAGGAAAATCAGTCAATCCTGCTTTTTTTCTTGCGGTATTACTCTGGAAAGCCATGCAGGATTATAAGCGTCAATTTATTAAAATGGGTCAACATGACATGGAAGCTTTATTCAGTGCCAGCCATGAAGTCATTATACGACAACAAGCACATACGTCTATTCCTAAGCGGTTAAGTTTGATGATGCGAGAAATTTGGCATCTACAAGCACAATTACAGCATCCTACACGTAAAAGAGCATTGCGTACCTTAGAAAATAAACGTTTTCGTGCTGCTTATGATTTTTTATTATTAAGAAATCAAGTGTCTGAACAAGCATTAACAGAGGTGTGTCAATGGTGGACAGAAATACAACTAAAATCACCCACAGAGCAAAAAAAGTTATGTGATGCCTTAGGTTATACCCCTAAAAAGTCAGCCAAACGTAGAAAACGCCGTAAAAAAAAGACGCATACATCCACTATTGTGAATGATTTTATTGTCAAGCCTAGCGAATGATTGTTTATATTGGTCTAGGCAGTAATTTAGACGTTCCATTCATTCAGTTACAAAATGCGATTAGTCATATCAATAATCATCACCAATTAACACTATTGAACATTTCTAGCCTTTATCAAAGTCAGGCTCTGACATTACCAAATACTGCTCAACAAAATGATTATCTCAATGCCGTGGTTAAGCTAGAAACCGCGTTAAGTGCCGAGCAATTATTACGAGTATTGCATAACATTGAAGCCTTACAAGGGCGTGAACGTGTGTCTAAATGGGCGGCTCGCACACTGGATTTAGATATACTCTTATATGGTGATTATAAGATTAATACTGAACAATTAATCATTCCTCATAGTCAGATAGCCCAACGAAATTTTGTGATTCACCCCTTATTTGAAATTGCAGGATCAATAACCCTACCTGAATTGGGTCTGTTATCAGATTTGGCAACAACAACATCATGGGATGGTTTAAAAAAACTCAATAGAAGCCTATTATTATGAATAAAATAACACTGACCACCTTAAATAATATGAAACAATCAGGTGAAAAGTTTACCTGTTTGACCGCCTATGATGCCAGTTTTGCTATTGCACAAGAAAATGCAGGTATTGAAGTGATATTAATTGGTGATTCTTTAGGTATGGTGATAAAAGGGCAGTTCAGTACCTTATCGGTTTCTATGGATGATATGATTTACCACAGTGCCAATGTGTCTCGAGTGTGTCAAAAATCACTCATTATGGCGGATTTACCTTTTGCCGCTGATATTACCAAAGAAGAAGCCTATCGTAATTCAGCACGTTTGATCAGCGAAGGAGGGGCACATATTGTAAAAATTGAAGGGGGAGCAACTATGTTAGAGACTGTTCAATTTTTAGCACAACGTGGTATTGCAGTATGCTCACATTTAGGCTTGTTGCCTCAATCTGTTTATAAAGTAGGTGGTTATCGTATTCAAGGACGTACTGAAGAAGAGGCAGAAAAAATATTAGATGATGCCATTGCTTTGGAAGCAGCAGGAACAGATTTACTCTTATTAGAATGTGTACCTACGGCTTTAGCCACTCGTATTACAAAAAATATTAGTATTCCAGTGATTGGTATTGGTGCAGGTGCAACCTGTGATGCACAAGTATTAGTCAGTTATGATATATTGGGTTTAACTCATGGTAAGCCTGCTCGTTTTGTCAAAAATTTTTTAACGGACACTCTCTCTATACAAGATGCCTTTAAAGAATATGTTAAACAAGTGAAAGAAGGTCATTTCCCCTCAAATGAACATACTTTTGATTAACGTTCTGAATCACTTAGAAAAGCGATGTTCTGTCAATTAGATGAATCGTGTGTATAATGACAATTGAAAGACTTTATTGAACATTATTAGGTTATGCTATGACAAATAACGATGTATTACGACGAGTGCGCTATATCTTTGATTTTAATGATGACAAAATGATAGCAATTTTTGCATTGGCAGATGATCAGGTGACTCGTGAGCAATTAAGTGATTGGCTCAAAAAAGAAGACGTACCCGAATTTAAAAAATTATCAGATAAACAATTGGCCATTTTTTTAAATGGTTTAATTAATGATAAACGAGGGAAAAAAGAAGGTCCTCAACACCCACCAGAAAACCGTTTGACCAATAATCTTGTGTTTATGAAATTGAAAATAGCCTTCAATCAAAAGGCAGAAGATGTATTGAAAATGTTAAATTTGGCAGATTTTCAATTAAGCAAGCATGAGCTGAGTGCTTTTTTTCGTAAACCGGGTCATAAGCATTATCGTGAATGTAAAGATCAAATCTTACGCATGTACTTAAAAGGTTTACAATTAAGTTATCGTAAGACAGGTCAAACCACTAGCGATTTTAAATGGAAAGGGCAATAGAATGTCTGGCTATCATAAAAAAAGAGTCGATAATAAAAATAATCAGCCAATTTCTGATCAAATTGTTGACGAAGCCATGACGATTGCAAAGGGAATTCAAACACCCAAACAAACGAAGGATCAGACTAAATTAATTGCTCAGGGCATACAAAAAGGAATTGCCGAATATAAGAAACAACAAAAAGTAAAAGCACGACAACACAATAAAGAAAAAAAGAAACAACTTAAAAAACAAAACGATAGCAGTGATCTAACTCCTGACTTCAATACACAAAATCCTTGTAAAATACAGTGGTTAGCATGGAGTTTGCTTGTTATCAGTTGGTTAGGAATGGCTTTTTTTATAATACAAAATAACTCTTAAAGGAAATCAAATGGCAACAGGATTTTTTGCAGTTTTTGATGATATTGCCGCATTATTAGATGATGCCGCTGTCATGAGTAAAATTGCAGCAAAAAAAACAGCAGGTGTATTGGGTGATGATCTAGCAGTAGGAGCAGAAAAAGCATCAGGCTATGCGGCAAGTAGAGAATTACCTGTATTATGGGCAATTTCAAAAGGCTCATTAATCAATAAAATGATCATTTTACCAATGGCATTTCTTTTAAGTGCTTTTGCACCTTGGACGATTATTCCCATATTGATGTTGGGAGGTTTATATCTCGCTTATGAAGGTGCAGAAAAAATAGCGGAATTCTTTTTTCCTCATCACAAAGAAACCTTACATAAGGCGATTGATTCATCTGAGGCTGATCTTTTAAAATATGAAAAAAAGAAAGTAAAATCAGCCATTCTTACCGATTTTATTTTATCCATTGAAATCATTATTATTGCATTAGGCACAGTTATGGAACAAAGCCTAGTGATTCAAATTATAGTGGTATCATTTATTGCCTTATTAGCCACTATAGGTGTCTATGGTATTGTGGCTTTATTGGTCAGAATGGATGATATTGGTTACAAAATAATAGAAATTGCAGGCGAAAAAAGGCGAATATTAAAAGTGTTTGGTGAATTATTAGTAAAGGGATTGCCCATTATTATTAAGCTTCTATCAGTGATTGGAACAATTGCTATGTTATTGGTTGCAGGTGGCATATATGTTCATAATATTCATGCCTTACACGAATATTTACATTTTATGCCTGCTATTTTAGGTGAATTATTTACAGGAGCGGTCATTGGTGCAATTGTATTGCTGGTCGTTAAGTCATTTTTAAAAGTGAAACATGCCTTTTAAAATAATTCGTCAAGTGGATCGGATTTTTTGGTAATGGCTTGAGTGATGGCAATAGGGAGTCCATTTTTTTTCTCTAATGCCTGTCTTAACGCTTGAGCAACGACGACCAATTTTTGTTGCTCATTATATTTAAAAAAAGTTTTTTTAATCAATACCATTGTTTGTTCATATAATTCATTATAGGGAAGTTCCTCACCTTCTAATTGTGGATGCACTTCAATGTAGATTTGTTTATTTCTCCAACCCACTTTAATGGGTTGATTGACAATATACACAGGTAATCCTACTTTTACCTCAGGAAATAAGCGTTCAATATCTTCAGGATACATACGAACACAGCCATGACTGACACGCATACCCACACCAAAGGGTTTATTGGTACTATGAATTAAATAACCAGGAATGCCTAAACGTAAGGCAAATAAACCTAATGGATTATCAACACCTGCTGGAACGACATCAGGTAAAATCTCTCCTTGTTCGGCATGTTCTTTTTTGATGGATTCAGGAGGTGTCCAAGTAGGATTGGCTTTTTTGGTCGTAATAGTGGTTTTACCCAGTGGGGTATTCCAGTCTTGGCGACCAATACTCACAGGATGAGTAATAACATGTTTATGATCAGGTGAATAATAATAAAGGCGGTACTCAGGCAAATTAAGAGTCACTCCTTTTCTCGGTGTCTCAGGTAAAATACGGCTATCAGGAATTAAAATGGCAGTATTTGTACTAGGAAGCCAACGATCAACCTTAGGATTGACTAAGAGAATTTCATTTTGACCAATATTATAACGTCGTGCCACATCAAGTAAGGTATCCTCTGCTTTAGCATAAACAAATAAAGGTTGTTTAGGATCATTACCAATGAGCGTTTCATTTTTATCCAGCGGTAAATCAAATTGAGTCGTCCATGCAGGCATACTATAAAGCATGACTATTATCGTCCATAAAAACCACTGAATCGTCATTTTGTTTACTAAGAGTAGCCGCACAATAACTCCATAATAATAGGAAAAGAACCCGCAGAAGTGGTTTACTTCATTGATACAAAATAATACACTAATTTTAAACATATTATTTTAACACAGCCACTCTTTACAATCTTCTAATCCAGAGAATAGACATTATGCAAGCAAAAATAGGTATTATCACCGCATCAGACAGAGCCAGTGCAGGTATTTATGAAGACCTTTCAGGGCAAGCGATTATTGATACCATGAAAGATTATCTTCATTCTGAATGGGAAGCGGTATACCGTGTCATTCCTGATGTCCAAAGTGATTTAGAGCAAACAATGATTGAACTATCCGATCAAGAAAATTGCTGTCTTATTGTCACCACAGGTGGCACAGGCCCTGCCAAACGAGATGTAACGCCAGAAGCCACAGAGAATGTCTGTGAAAAAATGATGCCGGGTTTTGGTGAATTGATGCGTCAGGTGAGCTTACAATATGTGCCTACTGCCATTCTTTCACGTCAAACTGCGGGGATTCGAGGATCATCTCTTATTGTTAATCTACCCGGTAAACCAAAATCAATCCGTGAATGCCTAGATGCAGTTTTTCCTGCCATTCCTTATTGTATCGACCTCATTGATGGCCCCTTTCTGGAATGTAATGATGAAGTGATTAAAGTGTTTAGACCCAAAAAATAATGAGATTAGATAAATATCTTTGTCAAAATACTCACCTGACCCGTTCTATTGCCAAAAAAGCTATTGCCTCAGGGCAGGTGTTTGTCAATACACAGTGTATAAAAAACAGTGCGATTAAAATTAAAGAACAAGATGATATAACGTATTTAGGCAAAACAATTACCTCTCTCAGTCGTCGTTATCTGATGCTCAATAAACCACCTCATTATATTTGTTCCACACAGAATGAATTGTATCCCTCAGTGTTAACGCTTATTGAGGTTCAATCCGTACAAGCGTTACGTATTGTAGGACGCTTGGATGTTGATACCACAGGACTTGTATTGATTACCGATGATGGTCAATGGTCACATCGTGTCACATCACCTAAAAAAGAGTGCTATAAAACGTATCAAGTGGATTTGGCAGAAGATATTAATAGTGATGCCATTCAACATTTTAAACAAGGTATTTTATTAAAAAATGAAGACCATGTAACGTTGCCTGCAACACTGGTGATAAAAGAGAGAAAAAAGGTCTTGTTAAGTATACAAGAAGGGCGTTATCATCAAGTAAAACGTATGTTTACCGCCATTGGTAATCATGTTAAAGCCTTACATCGTGTGCGTATCGGTTCTATTATATTAGATACTCAACTTAAAGAAGGTGAATGGCGTTATTTAACACCAGAAGAAATTTCTTCTATCAATTAATGCACTGAATCAGTCATAGAAAAAGAGAATAACAATCATGGATAATTCTACACAACAAAAAGCACAATTTATTAAAATGATGCAGTTTCGACATGCCTGTAAAGTCTTTGATGACACTAAAAAAATATCAGATGACGACTTCCTTTATATTTTGGAAAGTGCCAGACTGTCTCCTAGTTCTTTTGGCTTTGAACCTTGGCATTTTTTAGTCATTCAAAAAAGTGTATTGAGAGAAAAACTCAAAGCTCTGACATGGGGAGCACAAGGAACGTTACCGACTGCGAGTCATTTTATTGTTACGCTTGTTCGTACAGGAAAAAGTATGCGTTTTGATCGTGATTATATTGAGAGTATTATGAAAAATACCCATAATATACCAGAAGAAGCACGAAGTAAACGTAAAGAATTTTATCAAGAATTTCAACAAAATGATTTTAAATTATTAAATAATGAGCAGGC
>JAGLFC010000075.1 GCA_023144715.1 Gammaproteobacteria bacterium
GATGCAATGAACCAATTATTAAAGAGTGATTTTGGTATTGATACGAGTGAATATCAAGTCGCTTATCTGTTAGCACTCGGGTATCGAAAAAATGCACCCAATAAAAAAACACGACAAACATTAGATGAAATTGTGAGTTGGTATTAAAAGGATGTGACTGAATAGAGGGTAGTGGGTCAATTCTCAATATAGATACACTTATTTAGTTACTGCTAAACTAATTTTTTGAGCAGCATGAGTACCGCTCATGATAGCACCTTCTAATGTGGCAGGATAAGGTGTATTGGTGTAATCACCCGCAATAAAAAGCATGGGTATTTGAGTGTGATTATAGGGTCTTTTTTGTTGAATATTCACACGACAACTAAAGGTGGCTCGATAGTCAATAATGATTTGATAATCCAGATAGTTGGGTAAATTAGGAGTGCATTTTTTAAGTGCTTGGTGGACAGTTTTTGCTAGTTTCTTATGAGAAAGTTGTGTATGTTGTCCAGAACCACTGATCACGATTGCAATGATTCCTGCTTGCTGACAGACGGATCGATCAATTGCCCATTGACTTAATGTATTAAAAAAACCAATCATTGTATGGCTCAATTTTACAGTACTGGGGTATTGAAGGTAAATGGTACAAATAGGCTCATAGTGATAGTCTAATGATGAATTTTTAGGTTTTAAAATATTATCTTGTTTCGCTAAGAGTGTTTGTGTGACAGATGCTGGCGTGGCTAATACGACATAATCAGCCTCAAAAGTACGTTGATGGGTGTGTACTCGTACGAATGATTGATCAAAATTAATAGAACTTACTTTGGTGCTGAGACTGATTTTCCCATTATTTTGCTCGATAAATTCAATCGCTGGCTTAGAAAAACACTGTGAAAGATCGTGTTTAAAAAATAATACATCAGAGTCACTCCTTTTTTTACTAAAACTATCTTTTAAAATATTTAAAAAAATCTGTGCAGATGCTTGTTCTATTGCCGTATTCATGGTGGCTAAACATAATGGTTGCCATAATGTTTGAATGACTTTATTAGATTGTTGATGTTGTTTTAAGAGTGCATAAACACTGATGTCCTGTTTTAATTGATAACGTGCAAATGCCAGTTTCAATGACATTGTGATGGTTGACCAACGTTCTTTGATAGTAAAACCCTGAATCGTCAATAAACCACCGATAAGATGAAGGGGAGCAGGTAATTGCCATGTTTTGAATATAATAGGAGGCTGATCAGGGGCAAATAAATTCAATCTGAGTGGTTGACGTTCTAATATATCGCCTTCTTTTAAACCAATATCTTGTAATAACGTTAAGGTTGCATGATAAGCACCCAGCATAATATGTTGACCATTATCCATAGTGATCGGGGTAGAATGAGTCTTCATAAACGATTTAAACTGGACACTTCTTGCTCGACCTCCTGCTTGAGGTGCAGATTCAAGCAGATGAACAGCGATACCGTGTTGTGCTAGAGTGATGGCACAAGCCAGTCCACTCCAGCCTGCTCCAACAATAATGACCTTTTTTGGCATTATTAAGCCTTTAATTTTTGTGCCAGTCGATATTCACGTCGTGCGGTTGTCCATGCTATCCAGAGTTTTTTTAGTTGAAATAAGGATACTTGTGTTTGTAAAATTGGGTAGTGCTGTGATCGTATTTTTTTGAGCAAAGAAAAATAAATTTCAGCCATAATAATGCCTGTTTTTTGTGCATAACGATCACTTTGAGGTAAATATTCAAAGGCTTTTTGATAATACTGCTCGGCTCTTTTTGCTTGAAAATCAAATAATGCCAGTGTTTGAGGGGTATTCTCATGACTGAACAACATATCTTCATTCACTCCAAATTGCATCATTTCATCTTGAGGAATATAAATGCGTCCTCGTTGTGCATCCTCTTTTACATCCCTTAAAATATTAATTAATTGTAATGCCATACCTAAATTATGAGCGTATTTAATGGTATCAGCCTTTTTATAACCCAATATTTCAATGGTTAATAAGCCAACGACACTTGCAACACGATAACAGTATAATGAAAGGTCATTAAAACTACGATAACGTTGTTTCTGTAAATCCATTTCCATACCTGAAATCAATTCCAAAAGATGTTTTTCTTGTAAAGGGTAAATTTTAATGGTTTTTTTTAATGCTAATGTCACAGGATGATTGGGTGTACCATGAAACAGATGAAAAATTTCTTCACGCCACCAAGCCAGTTTATTGGCGGCCACGTTAGGATCACTACAGCTATCGACTACATCATCTACTTCTCGACAATAGGCGTATAAGGCGTTCATTGCTTGACGTTGTGGAGCCTCTAAAAATAAGAAACTATAATAAAAACTAGAGCTACTTTGTTGTGTTTTTTCTTGACAATATTCATCTTCTGTCATGATATATTACTATTTATTTTAATGTGTTTAGGATAAAATGTAAGACAATGCTTACATGTAATAAAACTACATAGATACTATGAAATATATTTTCATTATATGTGTTGTTGTTAAGCGATGATAGTAAAAAATTATGCTATGAAATAAAGAGGAATAAAATTGTGACTTCCGTTGATAATGATGTCAATTATTCTGTTGTGTTTATGGGCGAAATTATTACTGGCTTTGAAAAAAATCGTGTCATGAAAAATGTGGCTCATATTACCCGTTTACCAATCGATGAAATTGAAAAAAAGTTTTTTCGAGAAAAAATAGGTCGTTTAGTCATTAAGACAACAGATGATTTAGATAAAGCTAAAAAATATCATGGTAAATTTTCACGAGCAGGTATGGCTGTAGGAATACAGATGGAGTTTAAAAATCCTGTTAATTAATAACGATCACGTACATATTTTAGTACTTCAGAAACTCGTAGTTTAACGCTGGCAGGGCCACTGCGAATATAAAAATCTTCGGTATTTTTATTACGTAAAAATGCAGGTCGATTGGCACGTTCACATTCTATTGCAAGTATCGTTTTTTCCTCAATTTGACCAATAATAGGATTAATAAATCCCGAAAACTCTAAACCTATATGTTGATTCAATAAATTTTTAAAATGTAATAAAACGTGATCATCATTCTCAAATTCATCTTTTTCAAGACCTAAAATATTAGCATCATCATCCACACCAATGAGTACAATACCCCCATTAGTATTCATAAAACCCACAATACCTTTCAACCAAGCCAGCTCTATTTCTTTGCCAAAGCGATTCGATTTAATATTTTTTCTCATGGTGGATTTAAATTCAAGTGTTTCACTTTCACCCATATTTAAAAGCTTAGAAACTTCATTACTAAAATCGTCGATTGAAATGCTCGTAATAGGGACATCTTTAAGTTGATGAGCATATTTTTTAACTAAAAATTTAGCCATTGTTAAGGCTAAAATAATTAATAAGCCAATACCTAATAATATAAAGCTGATATTATCACTGATAATATCCCATAAATTTTTTTCTGGCACAATAATGCCTGCATAAATAGAATTATGGTAACTTTCCAATGAAAATATTTTATACCACCACAATTGACCTTCACGTGAAAAACTAAGAGTGTGATTCAATTTTCGTTGTTTTTTTAACCAATGATTTACGGAATCAAAAATAACATAATTACTATTGGCATCACCCGGAACATATAAACTGCCTAAGTGGGATGAACCTTGAATAATATGCTTATTCCCCGGTGGTAAAATGACCTCACCTTTTGGACTCATAATATAAGCCACATTTTCTTTGCTTACTTTTAAATGAGAGAGTGTTTTAGCAACCTCAGATAAAGTAATATCAAAAGCTAAAACAAAACGTACACCCTCAGAGTCTTGCCAACTGGTCACACCTGTGATACCAGGTATTTGTAAGGTATAAAAAGTATAAGGGCTGGTCCATTTAATGGGCTTATCTTTATGAGTACTTAAAGCCAGTTGATACCAAGGGCGATTAAGAGGATTATAATCACTTGTTTTTAGCCATTTTTTCAGTGATTGATTATTACCATTCCATTGTTGCCATTGAGCCTGATGTTGACCGTATTTATTGTTATTAATATGACGCGATAACCAATTTTCACCTTCTCTGGACAAAAAATATTCATCACCCTTAGAACTTGCAATCATCACTGAAGCAATTTGTGGTAATGTTTCTAAGATGGGAATAAAACGTTTATTAAAGGTGTTTTGCTTATCGGGCGTTAAGGCTTCAAGTTCTGCCCACTTACGGGATAAAATGAGATTATTATTAATCGGATCGAAGAGACGTTGATTTTCTGCTATGACAGTATTTTGAGTACTACTGATAATAGATTGGGTAATATCCTGTTGAATTTGTTTAGCATAAAAATAAGATAAACTTAAAAAAAGAGCGATTAATAATAAGACCAATAAGGTTAAATCACGCGTTAAACGATGTCTCACAGTCGTTGATGAAGAAACGGAAGGTGAGTTAATAAGCTCTTGATGACCCTCAGCATTATTTTTTGTGTGGTGTTTTAAGTGTTGATCTGTTTTATTCATAAACAATATTGTGATAATTTATAGCCTTAAAGGCAAGTAATTAGTGTAAAAATTTAAAAAATACACCTTGCCAGATAATTTTGAATGTGTCTTTTTTATGCAGTCTAGGACGTAAATAAATATTATGGGTATTTTTTTCTAATTTTTTTAGAATACACGCACCCGAAAGAAAAATAAGACGAATTTCCAATGCAAAGCGACCAGAAAGTGTATGACACAATGGTTTACCTGAATAATACAGTGTATGAGTACGGATTAATTGTTGTTTAATTAATGTGTTGGTGGCTTTATTATTGATGTGTTGTTTTATATCATTTTCACCAACACCCAATGCTTGCATATCATCGAGTGGTAGATAGAGTCTATTAGTTTCATCCATATCCTGAGCAATATCCTGATAAAAATTAATTAATTGCAGTCCTGTACAGATGGCATCAGAATAGACTATATTTTCAGGTGAGGCACTCTTATTTAAGTATAATAGTATACGACCAATAGGATTGGCACTCAATTGACAATACGCTAATAATTCAGAAAAAGTGCTGTAACGAGTCACGTTAACATCTTGCTTAAATGCCTTGAGTAAATCATAAAATAAAGAAATCGGTAGTTGATAGTGATAAATAACATCCGCTAAAGCAATGAATATAGGCTGATCACTGGCATAATAAAAATCATTGCAATGATGAGTATTTTTTAAAGAAGGGTAGTGAGTAATGTACTGCTCAATATTAATGAGTTCATTTTGATACGCATTGAGCAAGTGCAAACGGTGTGCTTGTGAGTGATTGCCTTCATCGGCAAAATCATCCGCACTACGAGCAAACGCATACACGGCACAGATCGGAAAGCGTAATGATTGGCTAAGTAATTTTGATGCCACTGGAAAATTTTCATAATGATTTTGAGCGATTGCCATACAATGTAAATAAGCATTGTGTATTGTTTGCTTTATAGTGATCATTTTATGCTATCTCTAATGACTAGGTGGTAATCGTTTAATAGTAATAGTATTATGAACCGTTAATATACTTATGCAATCACACTTTATAATATTTAGGTAAAAATATGGCTATTGTCACAATGTATTGTACCGATTCTTGTCCTTTTTGTCGGAATGCTGAAAAGCTTTTGCTCTCAAAAGGGGTTGAAATTGAAAAAATTAATATTGAATTAGAACCTGATAAATTTGCTGAAATCGTGGCTAAAATTGGTCGTGATAGTGTCCCTCAAATTTTTATTGATGAGCGTCATATTGGTGGTTTTGATGATTTATCTGAATTGGATATGGATGATGAACTTGAGCCATTACTCGGACTTGATTAAATCATTTTAATTTCACACTATATCATTAAGGAGTACTTGAAAAATGGCTATTAACTGCCCATTTATAGTTTTTTACGCCATGAATGTGTATAAAAAGTCAAAGTCAGTACTTTTATTTAAAGAGGTAAGGAACTAGTGGATTTTTTCCCAATTTTCATGAATATTAAGGGTCGTCAATGCTTAGTCATTGGTGGTGGTCAGGTCGCTGCTCGAAAAATAAGCTTATTATTAAAAGCTCATGCTCAAGTGCAGGTGGTCGCTCCTGAGCTATGCCGTGAAGTCAGTGATATGGCAAAAAGTGGTCAAATCAAACATATTCCTCGTTCTTTTGAAGAACTTGATATTTGTGATGACAGTGCCTGTGATAGTGTTCTAGTGATTGCAGCAACCAATAATAAAAAAACCAATGAAAGTATTTCGGCTTTAGCAACCGCACGTTCAATGCCTGTTAATGTGGTTGATCAGCCTCATCTTTGTAGTTTTATTATGCCTTCTATTGTGGATCGTTCACCCATTCAAATAGCTATTTCAACAGGGGGAACCTCACCTGTTTTAGCACGTCTTTTGCGGACTCGTTTAGAAAGCTATATTCCTGCTGCTTATGGCAAACTGGCACAGTTGGTCGATGGTTTTCGTAGCAAAGTGATAGCTAAATTTCCTCAGGCAGAACAACGCCGTTATTTTTGGGAAGTTATTTTAGAAGGGCGTGTGACTGAGTTACTGTTTCAAGGCAATGAACATGCGGCTAAAAATGCTCTACAACGTGCGATTGATGAAGATTTTACAGAAGAAAAAGGTGAAGTGTATCTTGTTGGAGCAGGCCCAGGTGATCCTGACTTATTAACCTTTAGAGCCTTACGTTTAATGCAAAGAGCTGATATTGTCGTCTATGATCGCTTAGTGTCTCAAGGTATTTTAGATTTAGTACGACGTGATGCAGAATTAGTGTATGTTGGCAAAGAAAGAAACAATCATGCGGTGCCACAAGAGGGGATTAATCAACTTTTAGTGGATTATGCACAACAGGGTAAACGAGTATTACGTCTTAAAGGGGGTGATCCTTTTATCTTTGGACGTGGCGGTGAAGAAATTGAAACGTTAAAAGAAAATAATGTGATTTTTCAAGTCGTACCGGGTATTACTGCGGCAGCTGGGTGTTCAAGTTATGGGGGGATTCCCTTAACGCATAGAGATTATGCACAATCTTGTATTTTTGTGACAGGGCATTTAAAAGATGGTACGGTTAATCTTAATTGGACAGCATTAGCACATCAGCACCAAACTATTGTATTTTATATGGGCTTGCAAGCGGTTAAAGTCATTCATAAAGAACTTGTGGCTAATGGTTTAAATGATGACACTCCAGCAGCATTAGTAGAACAGGGAACGACTGAAAATCAACGAGTTCATATTGGTACGTTATCCACCTTATCAGAAATTGTTGATCGTGAAAAAGTCAAAGCACCCACTTTAATTATCGTGGGTGATGTCGTGCGTTTACATGATAAGTTAAAATGGTTTAATCCCAATAGTGAACGTACCAGTGCCTTTCAAAGTGCGAGAGGTCGAAGCAGTACTTAACGAAATGCAGTGAATAATTGCATCATAATAATTTTATTAATAAGGGCTTTATAATGGATTTTGATACACTTTCTAAAGAACAACAAGTCATGGTTGCTATGCGTAAGACATTGGCAAATATTATTAAAGAAACAACCCCTGAACCGGGTATGATTCACCCGCTATCAAAGAATACGGTTGAAGATGTGAAAGCTTGTTTTGCGTTAATTGCTGTTAGAGAACGAGAATTAATGGAAGAAATGGGTATCGAAAATAAGGCACGTCCACATTTTACAGATGAAGTCAAAACAGCGGATGTGATTAAGTTTCAGAAGTCTTAAAAAATACGGTCACCATTGATCTCAAAGATGAAATTAATGGTTACTTTGAACGTTTTGATTTTCTTTTTCGTTCGGGTATTTTAAAGTTTATAATGGCTTTCACTACTTCGTTATAAGGAATACCCTCTAATGATTGGTACTGTTGTATTGCCTGATTAATAATGATATAAATATTATGAATAGGAGCTTGTTCACCTAATGTTTGCTCACCAAACTTTATATTATTGTCATGTAGTGATTCTGTATGAGTAAGGTCTTTCTCAGCCAATAATTGTTGCAAACCAAATAAGCCTCCTACTTGAACTTTTATTTCTTTAGCATGAGGCAAAGGGCCGTTGACTTGTGTGAGTTGTAAAGAAAAACGTGCATTGGCACGTAAACGTTCTATCAATCGCTGACATTGTTGTTGTGCAGAGGCATCATTACATGCAAAGGCCTCACGTTCAGCAAGAAAAAGTTTGTTAGCCTGTTCACAATTGCCATAGCGTAATAACAGTAATTTTTCAAAATAACATCGCGTTGGATTCATTTCTTTATAAGTGTTACGGTATTGATCTTCATCCATAAGGTGTTACTTTTCCCATTCTTTTACAATAGGTTTTTCACGAAATTCAGATAATTTTTCTTCAGCATCTAAGGCATTTTCAGCAAAAATCACTTTATATATTTCTTGGGTATCATTACCAGCATTTTGACGCTGTTCTCGTGCAAAACTACGAGCTTCTTTATAATTTTCAAAAACTTCAAGTAAGTCCATAGGTTTTACAAGTTTAGCAATTGTTGGAGAGATTTTATATACGTAATACTCAGCCATGTTAAAATTCCTATATGATTTGTTTCAATGTGATTATGCTATATCATACCATATCAATCAGGTATTAGTATTTGGCTTATGGATAATAGGCTCTTTTTTTCTTTTTACGTTTGCCATTACTGGTTTTATCTTCAATATCTTGTTTATTGTCTAAAACAATAAGTTCCTGTTCAATTAATTCAGGCGTTTCTAGTGTTATTTGACCTAACTTTCCAGAACGTAATTCATTGAGTAAAATCTTACTGACCTTGTCTAAATCAATTTGATTCCCAGCACGCAAACAGCCTCGTTTTTTACCAATAGCTTCCATCAATTCTAATTCATTCTTGGGTAATTGTTGAAGCTGATAACGTTGCATGATTAATTGAGGATAAGCATTAAGTAGGTAATCAGCAGTAAAAAAAGCAACATCATCATATTCATAAGCAGTATCTTTAACGGCGCCAGAGAGTGCGAGGCGATACATACTGGGTTCATTTTCTACTTTAGGCCAAAGTACGCCCGGTGTATCAAATAAAGCCCAATCATGACTCAAATTAATACGTTGTTGGGCTTTTGTAACCGCAGGTTCATTACCTGTTTTAGCAATGGTACGATTGGCTAAAATATTAATTAAAGTAGATTTACCCACATTAGGAATACCCATAATCATGCTATTAAACACTTTCCTTTTACCGGGTAATTGAGCCACCATTTTACGGCTTAACTCAAGTAATTGACGTATGCGATCAGGTTGTTTCATTGTTAGGGCAAGCGTTTTTACGCCTTGTTCACGTTCCAACCAAATTTGCCATTGTTTTGTTAATTCTGGATCGGCTAAATCACTTTTTGTGAGTACTTTAATACAGGGTTTTGTACCACGCAATTTGGATAAGAGAGGATTTTGACTACTGAATGGAATGCGAGCATCCAGTACCTCTATCACGAGATCAATATCGCTTAGGGTTTCTTTTATTTCTTTGTTGGCCTTGTGCATGTGGCCAGGATACCAGTGAATTGTCATAATATTAAGGGAGCTTTCTTATCCATGGTTTTTTATTTTGCAATTTTTGTGAAAGGGTGTGTAGTTTATTTTTTGCTTCTGAATAGCTGATGAATTGACCATAGGCTAAAATATACCACGCTTTATCGTTATAATGTGTGTTAATAATTTGGATATTATCGGGTAATTGGTTTTTTTCTGTGAAACGAATAATAGATTCTTCATCTTTTGCAGCCAGTATTTGTATTGTATAAAAAGGGTGTTTAATATTCTTTATATTGATAGAAATATCACTTTTTTGTTGTTGAGAGGGAATAGAATACTCTTTTTTATCCAGTATTGGTGAGATTTCTTGATCAGGTATTTTTTTTAATTGGTTGATTTGTACCAGCATAGAATCAATACTATTAGAAAAATCAGCAATAGATTGTTTTAATAGTTCTTGTTCCGCTTGTGTTTGATGAAGACTTCCTTGCAATGCCTCATGTTGTTGTTTCCAATTATTTTCTAATAATTTAACGTCTTCTGACCATTTATTTTGAGGAAGTAATTCTAGTGTTTGCGTTTGAGAAGAAATATCTGAAGAGTGTTTATCTTCAACTTGTTTTTTAACTTGAGTAAGAGACGCTTCGAGAGTCGAAAATTTTTGTGCCATACTCGTATTTTGTTTGATTAAATCATCTATCCGAGTATTTTCTTCCCCCATCACGTTATGAGGCTTAATATCATTGGTCTTTATTTCGGTCGTACTGTCAGTATCTATAGGCACATAAATCATATCACGATAGTAAAATAAAACAGTCGATATAGCGATAGTCGTCAGTAAACCCGCAATAAATAATTGACCTCGCATCGTGA
Organism: Gammaproteobacteria bacterium; assembly: GCA_023144715.1. Classification (GTDB taxonomy): domain Bacteria; phylum Pseudomonadota; class Gammaproteobacteria; order GRL18; family GRL18; genus GRL18. The sequence continues at coordinate 10,397 of JAGLFC010000075.1, forward strand.
GTTTATCATTAAGCGGTTCAAAATGAACGTCCTGAATTTCTTGTTCACTGGCTAAATTTTTTAACTCTTTTTGTTGATCAGAATAATCATTATTAGATTGTTCTTTCAGTGTGGTCAAATTTGACTGTAATACAGCTTCTTGTTCTGATAAGTTATTTTGATGAGAATGAATATTGTCTATATCATCAAATGCTTGTGTTTCATCATGGTGTCCAAGTAATGGATTAAGTTTGACAATTTGACTTTCATAATTTTCCAATTGTTGTTGCTGATCCAAAAATTGTTGAGAGAGGCGTTCAAAATTTTTATTGAGTTCTTGAAATTGCTGTGAGTTTTCATCGTTATCAGAATCACGAACATGTTGAATATGTTCTTTAAGCTCTTGATAAGATTCTTCTAACTGCTCATTAAATTGGTTAATTGTCTCATTTAAACTCTGTAGATTTTTGGTGTCTTCATCAATGATTTTTTGTTGTTTCTTATAGCCATCTTGCAGTGTTTGAATCGTTTCTTTAAAATCACTGAGGTGTTCTTTTAAGGGACTCATTGATTGTTTTTGATTATTTTGTAAATCAGAAATTTTATTATGTAACGGTTGAACTTGTTTATCATAGTGTTTGCTTTGATCTTTAAATTGCTGTTTAACACTTTTCTTTTGCTTATTTAATTGCTCTATGATTTGCTGTGTAGAGACTAAAGCAGTGTTTGATTGTGTCATAATGTGTGTACTAAAGTCTTTTTTCCATAAGGCTGATGTGTGTTGACTATCTTCAATAGCATCTGCCATAGAATTTATTTTCTCTTTTAAATAGAAAAATTCTTTTTTTTGTTTTTTTGTTTCAGTGATAGCTGTATCATTATTGCATTGTAATAATTGCCTAATATTAGTGATGTTTGTTTGTAATAATGTAATCTGATCATCATGATTATTTTTAGCGTGTGCCATAACCTTATCAAGTTGATTGAGCTGAGTAGTAAAATTTTGAAATGATTCTTCTGGATCGATGCCTGTATCTTTAAACTGATTTAATATTTCTTCAAAGTGGCTGATTTTTTTGAGTAATAAGACATGGCTATGATTACTTGCTTTTAAATCTTTAGCATTGACTTCTTTTTCAATATTTACAATTTTATTATCAACACGCTTGACTAAATCCTTGAGCGAAGTGATTTCTTTTTCTAATTTTACGGCAGTATCACCAAATTGTTGAGTCGTTTCTTCAATAGAAATTTTGATTTGTTGTAAATCATTATTAATAAACTGTTTTGATCGTTTGGCTTTTTTTGATAAATTCGTTTCTGTTTTTTTGATTTGTTGACTAATAATGTGGGTTTCTTTCTTTAATGTATTAAAACGATACTGCTCCTTTTTTCTTTGTGCCATTATTTCTTTGAGTTGTTGCTTAATTTTTTTTAATGACACTAGAGATTTATGGGTATTCTTAGAAAGAAATTGCTGATTAGAAACCAAAGAGTCTAATACATCTTCTTGATGATTATGAATGTTTTTATCTTGAACTTTTGGTAATTTTATTTTACTCACACATTTTCCTAAGTAATAACTTTAACAAGTATTATTAAGTTTATAATAAATATAGAAAATTTTCCATATAATATTTTTTATATTTACAAAAAAACTAATTTTTTATTCGTCAATTATGGCAATAAGATAAAAAAATCCTTGTAATAAAAGACATTTCACCCCATAGACAAGTTATACTGAACTCACATAATAAATAATTTTTTTGCATTGAGCTAAAATTGATAGATATGATAAAAATGAATAATTCAGATGATTGGTCTGATGAAGAGTTAAATGATAATGATGCAGGTGATACGGTTGTAGAGACGGCTAAACCTAAATTAAATAAACCACGTATGTATCGGGTGATTATCAATAATGATGATTTTACACCCATGGATTTTGTCGTACAGATTTTAGAAGATTTTTTTTCAATGGATCGTATTAAAGCAACACGCATTATGATGGATGTACATCATAACGGTAAAGGCGTATGTGGCTTATTTACTAAAGATATGGCTGAAACCAAAACATTGCAAGTGAATAATTATTCCAAAAAACACAATCATCCATTGATGTGTTCAATGGAAGTTGAATAATCTGTAGCAGATTAAGGAAAAGTATCGTGTTAAGTAAAGAACTTGAATTTACATTGAACCTTGCTTTTAAAGAAGCTCGGGAAAAACGCCATGAATTTATGACGGTTGAACATTTATTATTGGCTCTGCTAGATAATCCTTCAGCGGAACATGTATTACAGGCTTGCTCTGTTAATTTGGAACAATTACGTGATGATCTGTTGAATTTTCTTGATAAAACCACGCCCGTCTTATCAGAGGAGGATGAGAGAGAAACACAGCCCACTTTAGGCTTTCAAAGAGTGTTACAGCGTGCTATTTTTCAAATACAATCATCAGGGAAAAAAGAAGTCCATGGCGATAATGTATTGGTTGCTATTTTTAATGAACAAGAATCACAGGCTGTTTACTTATTAAGCAAACAAGATATTTCTCGTTTAGATATTGTGAGCTTTATTTCACATGGCATAAATAAGGAAGAAGAGGGTGATGTTGCTCATCAAGGAGAAGAGCAAGTAGATGCTCAGGGTCATTCTAGGCAAGCTAAACCCACTCAAAGTCCTTTAGAATTATATACTATCAACCTTAATGAAAGGGCAAAAGAAGGAAAAATTGATCCACTTATTGGACGCAAAGAAGAAGTCAATCGTACCATTCAAATTTTATGTCGTCGCAAAAAAAATAATCCTTTATTTGTGGGTGAAGCAGGTGTTGGTAAAACAGCTCTAGCAGAAGGTTTAGCCAAAAAAATTGTGGATGAAGAAGTGCCAGAAATCTTGGCAGATAATATTATCTATTCTTTGGATTTAGGGGCTTTATTAGCAGGTACAAAATACCGTGGTGATTTTGAAAAGCGCTTAAAAGGGGTTTTAAATCAATTAAAAAAAGAGCCTCATTCCATTCTTTTTATTGATGAAATTCATACTATTATTGGAGCAGGTGCTGCCTCAGGTGGTGCAATGGATGCTTCTAATCTTATTAAACCTGCTCTGTCCACAAGTGATTTACGTTGTATTGGTTCAACGACTTACCAAGAATACCGAGGCATCTTTGAAAAAGATCACGCTCTAGCAAGACGTTTTCAAAAAATTGATGTGTCTGAACCCAGTGCTGAAGAAACCTATCAGATCCTTGAAGGCTTGCGTTCTAGGTTTGAAGATTATCATAAGATTAAATATACAAATCAAGCATTACGCAGTGCTGCTGAATTGTCTGAACGTTATATTAATGAGCGTCATTTACCTGATAAAGCCATTGATGTGATTGATGAAGCAGGAGCTAATCAACAGCTTAATGATCCCGATAAGCGTAAAACAATCATTGATGTCAATGAAATTGAAGCCATTATTGCAGCGATTGCTCGCATTCCAACAAAGACCATTAGTTCAACTGATAAAAATTCTCTGAAAAAATTAGCACGTAATCTAAAATTAGTGATTCATGGTCAAGATAAAGCGATTGAAACCTTGGATGATGCCATTAAAATGACGCGTGCAGGTATTGGGCGTGAAGATAAGCCAATAGGCTCATTTTTATTCGCAGGTCCTACAGGTGTGGGTAAAACAGAAGTTTCAACACAACTGGCTAAATTAATGGGCATAGAATTAATCCGTTTTGATATGTCTGAATATATGGAGCGTCATACTGTGTCCAGATTGATTGGTGCACCTCCTGGTTATGTAGGTTATGATCAGGGTGGTTTATTAACCGAAGCGATTAATAAACATCCTCATGCCGTATTACTTTTAGATGAAATTGAAAAAGCCCATCCTGATGTCTTTAATTTATTATTACAAGTAATGGATCATGGTACATTAACGGATAATAATGGTCGTAAGGCTGATTTTCGTAATGTTATTTTAGTGATGACGACCAATATAGGTGCTGAAGCCATGTCACGCTCTTCTATTGGTTTTACGTTACAAGATCATGCCAGTGATGGTATGGAAGCGGTGAAAAAAGGCTTTACCCCAGAATTTCGTAATCGTCTTGATGCGGTGGTACAATTTGATTCATTATCCTCTAAAGTGATGGAACAAGTGGTGGATAAATTTATCTTTGAGCTTGAAACTCAATTAGCAGAAAAGAAAGTCGAATTGTATGTAGAACCTGATGCCCGTAAATGGCTTGCAAAAAATGGCTATGATAAAAAAATGGGAGCTCGCCCTATGACTCGACTGATTCAAGAAAGTATTAAAAAACCATTAGCAGAAGCCTTATTATTTGGTGAGCTAGAGAATGGTGGGACGGTTATTGTTTCTGAAAAAGATGAAAAGTTACATTTTGATGTGCAAAGTGAGATAGGTAAATTGGATAAAGTGCATTAGCGATACGCTTAAAATTGAGGGTTAAAGGATAACAGCTTATTGAGCTGTATTTTGATGTTTAACCCATCAATTTTAGAAATGTTTACTGAGAAGAGTGTTTAGAGTTTACTATTAACAAAATCCCAGTTGACTAAGTTCCAAAAAGCAGCAACATAGTCAGGGCGTGCATTGCGATAATCAACATAGTAAGCGTGTTCCCACACATCACAGGTCATTAATGGAATAAAGCCATCGGTTAAAGGACAGCCTGCATTTGAGGTTTTAACAATTTCTATTGCACCCTCACTATTTTTAACGAGCCATGTCCAACCTGAGCCAAAATTTGTAATACACGCTGCTGTAAATTCTTCTTTAAATTTTTCAAAAGAACCAAAGTTAGAATTAATGGCTTCTGCAATAGCACCTGTTGGTTCACCACCGCCATTAGGACTCAGACAATTCCAGTAAAAGGTATGATTCCATACTTGTGCGGCATTATTAAAAATCCCACCTTCTGATTTATGAATAATAGATTCTAAAGGCATACCTTCAAATTCAGTCCCTGTGACAAGATTATTGAGATTTACAACATAAGTATTATGGTGTTTGCCATAATGAAACTCTAATGTTTCTTCAGAAATATGAGGGACTAATGCATTTTTTTCATAAGGTAAAGCAGGTAATTCAAACGCCATTATAAGTACTCCGTTATTTTTGTATTGGGTGTCACTTTTTATTAGGTGTCACAGTTAAGTAAATTCAGTATAGAACATTTAAAAAATTAATACTATAGTAAATTACTTGGTTATATAAAGAGTGATTTTTTCATTTTTTTATCTATTGATGCTTGACAAAGTAATAGTATATTAGTATATTATTATTCAACTGATTACTGTTCACAAGAAGTGACCAGCAGTTATTTTATACCTCCATCCTCCTTTGGTGGTTTTTTAAGACGGCGTAACTCCCCCCCC
>JAGLFC010000076.1 GCA_023144715.1 Gammaproteobacteria bacterium
TTGATCGGATAAGAAATAAGCATCAGAAAATTCAATACAATATAAAATACCTCGCTCTATCCGTTTAATATCAGATAAACCACAATTATGAGCAATATCGGTTGCCTTACTCGCCCAAGGGGAAATTGTACCAATACGAGGCAATACCAAAAATTCACTGCCCACGGCTTCAAGTTCATACGATTGAGCACCATACATTAAAATGCGATCCAAAGCGGATTGTTGTTCAGGCATAAGGTCTTTATCCGAATCAACAAAGTGAATATATTGACCTGTTACAGACTGAATATCTGGCACAATGCCCCGTAATTTATGAAGTAATTTTTCAATTCTAAAGGGGGATAAGGCTGATTTTCCACGAAGAATAAGCATGTTAGATAGTCTCTCTTGAATATAAGAAATAGGGGATAAATTAAGTCTTTAGTTATTCTATTTTTGCCAAAAAATAGAGCTAAAATTATCATAAATTTAACTGCTTTGCACTCTTTTCTTAATGCAAATATTTATGATCAATATCCTTAAATATATCATTAAATGAAAAAAAATGAGCAATGTATTATGTTCAACAAAGATTTTTTAAGCAATATTTGACCTGCTGTGTCATAAAATTATTTAATGAGCATAAAACATTAAATATTGCTTGAATTAATAATTTTTTGATGTTCTCATTAAGTTATATTTAAATAACTAATAAGTAACTATTATGAGCCTCATAAAACAAGATGACTTAATTAAAAGTATTCGTGACGCATTACAGTTTATATCCTATTATCACCCCAAAGATTATATTCAGGCCTTAGGCAAGGCTTATGAGCAAGAGCAATCTGCCGCGGCTAAGGATGCCATTGCTCAGATTTTATACAATTCTCGTCTGTGTGCTGAAGGTCATCGTCCTATATGCCAAGATACTGGCATTGTTGTGGTCTTTCTGGAAGTGGGAATGGAAGTGCAATGGGATTGTCAAATGACCTTGGAAGACATGATTAATGAGGGAGTACGCCAAGCATACAATCATCCTGATAATGTGCTACGAGCTTCTGTATTAGCTGATCCAGCAGGTACAAGACGTAATACAAAAGATAATACCCCTGCTGTTATTCATACTAAATTAGTGGCAGGTAATACAGTTAAGGTAAAACTTGCCGCTAAGGGAGGAGGATCTGAAAATAAGGCTAAATTTGCTGCACTTAATCCAAGTGCCAATATCGTTAATTGGATTGTCAATTCTGTCGCTGACATGGGAGCGGGTTGGTGTCCACCGGGTATTATTGGGGTCGGTATTGGCGGTACACCTGAAAAGGCTATGATTATGGCAAAAGAATCCTTACTTGAGCCTGTTAATATTCAAACATTAATAGAACAATCTAAACAAGATAAACTATTAAGTAGAGTAGAAGAATTACGCTTAGAATTATATGAAAAAATTAATGCTCTAGGGATTGGTGCTCAAGGATTAGGTGGCTTAACAACCGTAGTTGATGTTAAAGTTCTGGATTATCCAACCCATGCTGCTTCCTTACCTGTTGCGGTAATCCCTAATTGTGCCGCAACACGACATACACATTTTACTTTAGATGGCTCTGGTGCCGCCGTATTAACACCTCCTGATTTAACGGATTGGCCTGATGTGATGTGGACTGCTTCTCCTCAAGCACGAAAAGTAAATCTTGATTCACTCAGCAAAGAGGATATTCAACACTGGCAACCGGGTGAACAATTATTACTCAGCGGTAAATTACTCACAGGCAGAGACGCTGCCCATAAACGTATTGTTGAAACCTTAGCAAAAGGTGAGTCTTTACCTGATGGCGTTGATTTTAATAATCGCTTTATTTATTATGTCGGTCCTGTTGATGCCGTCAAAGATGAATCCGTCGGGCCAGCAGGCCCAACCACATCGACTCGAATGGATCAATATACTGAAACCATGCTAGAAAAAACAGGATTGATCGGTATGATAGGCAAAGCAGAACGAGGAGCGATTGCCATTGAATCCATCAAAAAGCATAAAGCGGTTTATCTTATTGCAGTAGGTGGAGCCGCTTATTTGATTTCCAAGGCAATAGAAAAAGCCACTGTGATTGCTTATGAAGAACTCGGTATGGAAGCTATTTATGAATTTGAAATTAAGGATATGCCTGTGACAGTCGGGGTGGATGTCTGTGGTGAATCCGTTCACCAAACAGGTCCAAAAAAGTGGTCTCAATTTATTCGATCATAAGCGATGTGATTCAACATAGTATGATTGAATACAATACGCTATTTTCCTATTAACACACGTCTTTGAGCGGTATACATCATACGAATCATATCGTATTCAAAGGGCGTAAGAGAATCATAATATCTAAAGAACATATTGGCACGAATATCCACGCCCATGAGTCCATAATATACAACTTCCCATCCAGCATTACCATTCATACCAAAGCCATCAATATAAAGATCAGCAATAAAAAAATCTGCTACAGTACCTGTTGCATCTCTTAAATTAGAGGGTCCATAAAAAGGTAAAACAAGATACGGGCCTGCTGGTACACCCCAATGTCCTAATACCTGACCAAAATCTTCCTGTTGTTCTGGAAGACCCATTCCTGTGGCGACATCAAAAATACCAGCAATACCAAGTGTTGTATTAGAAATAAATCGCAAGCCATTATTAATTGTTTTTTCACCTTTTAATTGAAGTGCAGAATTAACAGTATGATTAACAGTATGAAGATTAGAATAGAAGTTATGTACACCTTTACGAAGCAGTCTTGGGACATAGGATTCATATACACTCACAGTAGGCAGTAATACATAAGTATCTATTTGGCTGTTTAAATTATACGTTTTACGGTTTAGATTTTCCCAAGGATCATAAATATCCACACTATAGGTTTCATCTTGAGAAATCCCTAATGATTCAAAAGTGTTTTGAGCAGGTTCTAGTTCAGTAGTATTATCTTCTACTGTTGTATTACTACACCCTTGTAAGAATATAAGCAGAATAAAACCCAATAAAGGCAATAATGATTTATAGTTCATTTTACCGCTCCCTTATTAAAAGTACTGGTGCTTGATTGCCTTTGTTTACCTGTAAAATATGCCAACATATCATAAACGTGCTGATGATATAGAATATTACCCAAATGACCACCATGAGGATATATTGTCACACGCCCTGGAAAAAGGACTGAAAATTGATCGAGTTCTCCCGGCATTAAAATAGGATCATCAGCATTAAGCATCACGCTAATTCTGTCATTATTTTGTAAATAAGATGCAATGGATTCTAAACTAGACTCAGTAAGCAGTCTGTTTCTTGAAATACCTAAATCCTCTTCAAACTTGGGTAAATAAAAATTCTTGATATAATCACCAAACCCTAAACGAAAAGACACTTTGGAATATGCTGTTAACGATGTTGAAGGTGTGAGAGTATCCACTTTATCTTTTGGTACAATATATCCATGATGATTAAAAACATCAGCAGCAAATACCATACCGCTAGAGGCTATTCGAAACACAAAACCAATCAATGCCTTCATTTCTTCATCTGAAGGAGGCTGTTCTTTAAACATGGCATAAAAGAAATCTCTACCCAAGCCTAGATCTTCATTTTTATGATGGAAGTCTGATACTCTATGAATCAATTTCTGATAAAAATCATTAAACTTATTTAAACCCCCTGGAATATTATCTATAAACATATTATCCAATAAGTTAACCGAGTTAACCAAACTTAATGGTGGATTAATCAATAACACTTTTTTAAAGTGAAACGCCTTACCTTGTGTTTCATCATCAAATTTAGTGACATAAGCAACATTAGATGCACCCAGACTATAACCTGTTAAATAATAATCTGACACCTGAACATCATTATGTTTTTTCATAACAAGTTGCATAGCATTATGAAGATCACGACTGTCTTCATTCATATTACCAGGCATGGCTAATTTAGAGGCATTTAACATAAAGTTAGGCACAGTCGGTGAACTCAGTGTCACAACATGAAAGCCTGCTTGATAAAATATTTTTTGTTGTGCTCTTGCAATGCTAGAACGATAACTCGATCCAGTACCTGCAATAATAAAAATAAGGGGTGCTTGGGCATCATGCTTTGCAATTGAATACTCCATCCCACCTTTCTCATACCAAAAAACATCGGATATTTTGCGATCAGGAAAGATAGTAATTTTCTTTTCAGAAGCAATTTTTTTATCAAATTGACTGTTTGGAGAAGCAATATCAACATAATCAGGTTGCCAAAATTGCAAACTTTCTTGACTTGCTTCTAAGCCTTCAGGTGTACCCATAATAGTGGCGGACAGAGGATTTTTTATCGGGTAGCCGTAGTCAAAAGCGACTGAAAAACCTCCATAGAATAAAAATAGTATAGCCATTAAAAATGATGTTTTCATCAGTACTCCTTTTCATTTTATCTTGAGTTAAGTTTTCATATTATACAGGTAACTTATTAATAAATCTGTATTTGTTATAGGAGAGATTGCAAAAACAGTCTTGTTACTATAATATTTTATATGTCAAATGTTTAAAAAATGCTACTATAGATTATTATCCTACGCCTAAAGTTTATTTTTTGGAAAATCATGTTAAGCTCTCATCAAAAAATCAAAAATATACAGGGTTTAAGAGCCATTGCTGTATTATTGGTAGTGGTTACACACTTATTGCCTATCGAAGAAAAATATGCTCAATTTGATTTTATATTACCCCAATTTCTTATGATTGGTGCATCGGGGGTTGATTTATTTTTTTTAATCAGTGGTTTTGTGATGGTTGCCGTCACACGCAATGCCTTTGAATCCCAAAGTGCCATTAAACACTTTATATATCATAGAATAACACGTATTTATCCACTTTATTGGTTTTATAGTATCCTCATTTTGGGTGTCTATCTCATTCAACCCACGTTAGTCAATAGTAGCCAAGGCAATCAAGTTAATATTTTGGCCTCGTTTTTATTGCTCCCACAAACTCTATTACCTCTCGTCAATGTTGGCTGGACACTGATACATGAAATATACTTTTATATTATTTTTGCACTACTGCTTTTCTTGCCTAAAAAAACGTTATTGTGGAGTTTAATAATGTGGGGAACCATTGTTGTGATAGGGCATTATATTTTTGCTGACAGTGATAATCCTTTTATACATTTTTATTTTCACCCATTAACACTCGAATTTATTGCAGGCAGTCTCATTGCTATCCGATATTATGATCATACACTCTATGGTAATGCCAAATTTTTTGCCATCGTAGCAGTGCTTTATTGGTTAGGTACTTACTTTTTATTTCAACACTACACAGGAGAAATATTGCCTTTGGATGGACTCAGAGTCATTATCTTTGGTATTCCAGCAGGATTATTTCTTTATGCGACCCTTCTCTATGAAAAAAATTATGGTATTATTATGCCAAAATGGCTTTGCAAAATAGGCGATGCTTCTTACTCCATTTATCTTTCACATATTATTGTCTTAACGATTGTGGGTAGAGCTTGGTTTTTATTCGCTCATGAAACTTATTGGGATAATATCCTAATGCTGGTCATCATGCTTATATCCGTTTTATTTTCAGGTTACATCAGTTACTATTTTATTGAACATTTCTTATTAAATAGCACTAAAAAACTTGCACGGCTTATTTTTTCTAAGCAGATATAAAACCAAACCCCAACACATTAGAAATACACAATTAAGGATCAGCATTATGGCCACTACTCATATTTCCCAGCTTTGGATTTATCCTATCAAATCACTGGGCGGTGTTTTATTAGAGAGTACTCAAGTAGAACAAAGAGGTTTGCAATATGATCGCCGTTGGATGCTGGTGGATAAAGATAATCATTTTTTAAGCCAACGAAAAATCACTAAAATGGCATTAATTAGTGTTGAATTATCAGAATTTGGTTTGTCCGTTAGAGCACCTGATATGCCTGTATTAATTATTCCTTATCCTGATCCCCAAATAGAATTGTATGATAATATTGACGTCACTTGCTGGGATGATACGATTACAGCACAACATATTAATGGTTCTATTGATAATTGGTTTGGTGAATTTCTTGATCTGGATTGTCAACTGGTTTATATGCCTGATAATAGTGAACGTTTGGTTGATCCAGAATTTGCTCCTAATAAGGAGATTACCAGTTTTTCTGATGGTTTTCCTAGTTTAATCATCAGTGAAGCTTCATTAGAAGATCTTAATAGTCGAGTCACTATTAATTTAACCATGCAACGATTTCGTCCTAATATTGTACTTTCTGGTTGTGATGCTTATGCTGAAGATCAATTAGGACATTTTAAAATGGCTCATATTGATTTTTATGCAGTCAAACCTTGTTCACGCTGTGTCATTACCACCATTGATCCACTGACTGCCAAAAAAGAAAGCCCTGAACCGTTACAAGCTCTTTCATTATTTCGTAAGAAAAATAATAAAGTCATGTTTGGACAAAACGTCTTACATCAGTTAACGTTAGGTCATAAAAATATATTAAGCATTGGTGATACAGTAGAAATTATTAAAGCATCTCCAGCACTTATTTTTGATTAATAGCACAAAATAACTTATTCACAATGCCTGTGGATAAGTCTGTGAATAAACTTTGAATAAAAGCCTATCACTATAAAGTCATATTACAATTTGATTATAAAATAAACAACTGACAAACAAATAAATAATTCTATAAAAAACAATAGGATAAAAAATAAATTATCATTACTATTGACAAATTATTAATATAACGATAATAAGATTTGGTACTAAAAATAGATTGACATAGATTATTTTGCTTGTGTAAAACTTATAGAAAGTATAAAAAAATGCCAGAAAAAAATGAACAAATGGGTTTAAGTATTCAACAATTAACATGTGAAAGAGGTTATCGAGAATTATTCACACAATTAAGCTTTGATCTTCTACCCGGAGAGATTGTACATATAAAAGGTGAGAATGGTGCAGGAAAAACCAGCTTATTACGAATATTAGCTGGTTTGGCTTTGCCTGTCAGTGGCAATGTGTATTTTGAGGGTTATGACTGCCGACACTATCGCAATGAATATAATGAACAAATTACCTTTATGGGGCATAAACTAGGTATTAAATTGGAGTTAAGCCCCATTGAAAATATTGATAGTTATTGCCAATTGGGCAAACAATGCACTCAACAACACATTATGGACGTATTAGAACAGGTCGGTTTGTATGGCTTTGAAGAAATGTATTGTAATCAACTTTCTGCGGGTCAAAAACGTCGTGTTGCCTTGGCACAACTTTTATTATCTCAAGCAAAATTATGGATTTTAGATGAACCTTTTACTTCTTTAGATGTGGTGGGCGTTGATTATTTTTTGCAAGTCATTCAACAACACGTGAAGACAGGTGGTATGGTATTACTCACCACCCATCAAGCGATTAGTATTGAGCATTGTGTGATCAAATACTTGCAACTACCCTCTGGTAAGATAACGAGCTAGAAGCTACCTTTAACACCTGAGGTAATAATTTGTAACATTTGGCTATTAATTGTGACCGCAATCTTTCTTAACTCTTCAGGTAACGGGTACTTATCAATAATCATATCTAAATTAATCATCTGTAACCATAAGCGACCTTTTCCATCTTCGACAAGTGCAATACGACACGGCATAAAAGCAGCATAAAGAGTATTGAACTGTACCATTTTCATCGCATCTTCTGGATTACAAAATTGAAATATTTCCAAATGAGGGGGTTTTAAACCACGAGCTTTAAGTTCATCAGAAACAGGTAAATAGCCTACCTTTTTCATATTGAGTTCTTCAGCCTTTAAGTTAATAGACATGCGAGCATCATTAACACTGACACCTTTATCAAGTGGCATTTTTAATACTGAAACGGCCACATCAACCATATCAGGTGTTAACTCTTCTTGTTGTATCAAATTATTTGCAACAGCGACTTGTCCCACCCATAATAGTGCGGAAAAAAGACCTAAAATCAATAGTTTAGTGTATTTCATAATATATTCCTTAAATATGGGGGTTATTTATCGTCAAGTGTTGATATAAAGGTAATAATATCAATAATTTCTTGTTTGCTATAATCATCAAAAGTTTCATCATCTTCTTCATCATGAATACGTTCTTTTGCTTGGAAAAAATCAATTTGTCTTAATAAATATTCTGAATATTGTTGTGCAGTAGGTGGTGCTTTTTTCTTATCTTTACCCTGAGCAACTGAACCATGACAGGTTTTACAATCGCCTTTATACAGTTTTTTACCTGCTTTTACATCACCGGTATAAGTGGGTATTTGTAGCGTAGGAGCAGATGTTTTAATATCAATAGAAGCAATATAAGTATAAAGATCATCTTTTTCTTTATCAGACATTTTATCTAAACGGCCAATCGTCAGCATGGCTGGATTATAGCGTTGTTCAGAGACAAATAAATCATGCTGGCTCATCAAATAATATTTGGGCAAACCACCAATTTTAGGAAAGTCACCCCCTTTAATGCCCTGACCAACATTACCATGACACAGTGTACAATATTTAAAGAGTTTTTTACCATTTTCTATATCAGCTGAATAAGCATTGGATGTAAAAAAAAGAAAAAAACTAAAAGCCATTAAATAAAAAAGTTTATATCTCACATTATTCTCCTTTGGAGTGTTTTATTATCTAAAATTAGTTTTTATTATTATTATCTCGAATGAATTAATGATATAAGTCATTCAAGGACATTCTAAGCAAATAAATTAATATTGGCAAGCAAGTTAATAGCAATATATATGCCAATATTACAATATAATAAATAACTACTGTTAATAATTAAAATTAAAAGAGAAAATTATGGAATTGGCAACTCATTAAATAAGCTCATAATATGCTGTTCATTTTGATTTTTATCTTCTTGTGCAACCAAACGATGCAAAATAACCGATCCCAAAACCGCTTTAATATCATCAGGAATGACCATATCACGATTATGAATAAATGCCCAAGCTTGTCCAGCTTTGAGTAATGCCAAACCTGCACGAGGCGATAAACCTGCAACAAAATATTGACTCTGACGTGAAAATTGTAAAATATCTTGAACATAATCCAATAAAGCGGATGACAGATGTATATTTTTAATTTGTTTTTGAATCTTGACTAATTGATCCGATGTAAAAACAGGTTTAAGATCGTGTAAAAGTTCACGCCTATCAGCACCGCTCAAAATACCTCGTTCTGTATTTCTATCAGGATAACCCAAAACAATTCGCATTAAAAATCGATCCAGTTGCGATTCTGGTAAAGGAAATGTACCTGTTTGTGTGTGTGGATTTTGTGTGGCAATGACAAAAAAGGGATCATCCAAGGGATAAGTTTTACCATCCGTTGTGATTTGATATTCTTCCATTGCTTCCAATAATGCACTTTGTGTCTTTGCGGTAGCACGATTAATTTCATCCGCTAATACCAATTGACTAAAAATAGGGCCTTGATGAAAATTAAATTCAGTAGTATTACGATTAAAAATGGACACACCAATAATATCCGCAGGCAGCATATCACTGGTAAATTGAATGCGTGAATAATCTAAATCAAATAATTTGGCTAATAAATGAGCCAGAGTTGTTTTACCCATACCGGGTAAATCTTCTATTAATAAATGTCCTTTGGATAATAAACACGCTACTGCCAATTTTATTTGTGTTTCCTTACCTGATACGATTGTATCAGCGTTTTGTAGTAAATTGCTCAACATTGTGTGCCGTCTCCTGATCAGTATTACTGAGTAAAATAGATATCCAATGGGTATTTTCAGAGTTATCCATAATAATTTTGAAGGTCATCGTGAGAGGAACGGATAAAAACATCCCTACAGGCCCCAATAGCCAGCCCCAGAATATCAATGATAAAAAAACAATTAATGTGGATAGACCAAGACTTTTTCCCATAAATTTAGGTTCTAAAAAATTACCGATAAGACTATTAATCACAATATAAAGAAGGATCACTTCTCCTGC
>JAGLFC010000077.1 GCA_023144715.1 Gammaproteobacteria bacterium
AAAAAAGCCATCATTGCCCATAATATGGGAAAATCAATCTCCATTATTGTTAACACAATAAACACCGATAATGCGGTTAAAAAACTGGTTAACGCTTTTATTTTAAAATAATTTGCCACCGTTTTAGACACATGATAGAGATGCTCCATTGTTTGTTCTGGATCGGCTGAAATTGCTTTTATTTTAAAGCGAAAGGAGTTAAGTTCGAGTAAGAGAAAAATAACCACCATTAAAATAAAAAAGATATTACTCAGTGCCGCTAATAATTGATTCAATGTCGTACTAATTAAACCCATAGCCTTACCTAAATTAAAGATATTTTTAAGTTCTGCCAATTGTATATTGATACCAAAATGCATCAAAGTTTGTCCTGCAGAATGCGTTATTTCTTGCAAACGTTTTTGATATTCAGGTAAATTATCTGAAAAGCCATGTACAGATGATCCTAAAATTGAACTAATAAAAAAACCTAAGATAATAATACAGGCAATAATAAATGTCACAGCCAGTCCCTGAGGCACTTTTTTTTCTGTCAACCAAAACATGGCAGGACCACTCAATGCACTGATAAACAAAGCAATTAATAAAGGAGAAATAATATTTTCGGCATAGCTTATGCCTGCTAATATAATGACAATAGCGGCGAAAGAAACCAATGGATTTTTACAATGTGTTGCGATTGAAGTGGATTTCATAGTTACTCTAATAGTTTTAGTCGATCAATGAGGTATTAATTTGTATAATAAACACCTTATCTATTTTAATAGGACGTTATTATGCCACACGCACACTTGACACATTCAATATATTATTCCTTAACTCATTTATTTACTGTCGCTATTGTTTCTATATTATTAATATCTACCAGTTATGCTAATGAAATAATAAGTGCTTCAGAATTATCAAAGTGCCAAAAAGATAATGACACGCTCATTCACTCAGGCAAGCAACTTACCGAACAATCAGAACAACTGGCAACAATGAAGAATGAAATGAGTCAATTGAATAACGAAAGAAATGCACACTATGCACAGATTAATTTTCAGGATCAAGCATCAGTTGACCAATATAATCAACTGAATAATGATCTTAATCACTTAACTCAGCAATATGATTCTGAGGTTAAGCAATTTAATGTGGACGTGAACTTATATAATCAGCATAAAGTGGATCTTTTTAATATGTGCGACCAGAAAAAATATAAAAAAGAGTCATGATCTCCACTCTTAATATTTTTTGAGTGAGCGAAGAAATAAACCTAAGCCACCGATGGCTAAAATCAGTATAACAATAAGATCAAAGGCACTCATCGCTCTAAAACTAAAACGAATGGAAGAGATAACACCAAAAATAAGTGCACTGAGAGAGCCTAATGTTAATAACCATCCAAATAAATTTTTGGCATTGTAAAAAATAAAGCCAATGCCAAACATAAAAATGATCATAATCATCCCACTGGTTATTCCATAACCATTGACACTATATAAGCGCATCCCCAAACCATAATTTGATGTGATAATAATAGAATTTAAGAGTAAATAAAAGCCTGTACACATCATAATCAGACCTAAAAAAAATTGTCCTAAACCACCTGATGAACCACCTGCACCTCTCATAGAATAACCCTTTTTTATCATTTAACTAAAATCAATTAATATTACTGATATATTATCTTCGCCACCTGCAATATTTGCCTCAAGGACTAAGCGTTTTACCGTCGCCTTAACTGATTTTTTATTCCGAATTAACACATCCAAAATTTGTTCATCATTGAGCATATTACTTAAACCATCTGAACAAAGCAGTATTCTTTTACCTTTATTAACAGGAAAAAGAAAAACATCAGGTGATAATTGATTATACGGCCCTAATGCTTTGGTCAAAATATTACCCGATGGTTTATCACCGTCAAAGCATTTATCTTTCCATAATTGTAATAAAGAATGATCAGTGGTTATTTGTGCCAGTTCTTGTTTGTCGTAACTATAAGCACGACTATCCCCTACATGAAAAATAATAGACATTTTTTTATCGGGTAAATACCAGCAGCCAACAATAGTGGTTCCCATACCTCTGCCATCAGGCTGTTTATTATTTTTATTTTCATGATTAATAATAAGATTAGCTTCTTGTATTGCTTTAGTGGCAACTTCTAATTCTACAAATTCTACATTATTTTTTTTATTGGTTTGATGAAAATGTTTTATCAGTGAATTTTTAACAATACCTAATGCAATTTTACTCGCTCTGTCTCCTTCTTCTCTACCTCCCATGCCATCTGCCAACATAAAAAATAAATGATCTCTATTCATGTGAACATTATCTTCATTATGCTGTCTTGCACGACCCACATCAGTCCTACCATAGGCATTACACTTTATTGAAAAGAAATGTTCCATCATCAGCAACAACCGCTTTTATCAGTGTTAAAATTATTGTCATCAAAAGGTAATGTTGTACCACAATCAGCAAAAATACCAAAATGCTTATCCATAGTGCCATAAAATTCAAAGTGTTTTTTGAATCGAGTCTGGTATAACATGTTCCAAGTATTACCACACACAGGAAAATATCGCCCTGCTTCAATTGTATGATGCTTATCTAATATAAATTGCTGTTCATGATCGGCAATAGTACCTTTATACACCACTGCCTGTCCATAATCTTCACAGGCAGGCTCAAGAGCATCTAATTTAAATAAACGATACGTCGCTGAATAAAAATCAATATGACCTATTAATTGCTCAATTTTTGCATTATTAATGGCCAAAGGTCGGTCTTCAACTAATCTTGGATCAGCAAAGCCACAACGTTTTGCTAAATTTAGAAAATCATTCCAATATAAAGCACCACTAAGACATTCACCATATAAGATAGGATCATTGACTAACTTTTCAGGCACTCGACGATCACTATAAACATCTGAAAAATACAGTTCACCTCCCGGTTTAAGGACACGCCACGCTTCTTTTAATACTGCTTCTTTATCGGGTGATAAATTAATCACACAATTAGAAACAATAATATCAAAACTATTGTCCGCAAGATCTAATTCATCGAGTTTTTCAATATAACCTTGCTTAAACGCTATATTTGGTTTTTTATATCCAAAGACTTTTGTATGATAATCAATATATTGGTTCGCAATTGCTAATTGTTCTTCAGTCATATCAACCCCTAGAACAAAGCCATTTTCACCCACTAATTGTGATAAAACATAGCAGTCACGTCCTGAGCCACTCCCCAAATCAAGAATACGCATCCCTTCCAATTCTTGTGGACGCACAAGACCACAACCATAATAACGTGAGGCAACCTCAGCATGAATGTTACTCATTGCTTGCTTAATATGATCAGGCATATCTGTATCAGTACAACAAGCATCTGTTTTTAAATCATTAGAAGATTGCAATATCTTGCCGTAATATTCTTTTACTTCATCAAACATAAAAAATTAATCCAAACAGTAGTGGTAAATAAAGGGTGAAATAATACATAAAAAATCGTGTAGCTATTTCTTCAGGTACGTATTCTATACGTTTTATTGGAAATTATACTTTTTTTCACCTTTATGGGCTATTCTTATTTTTATGCAATAAATAGTAGAACTTTTTGATAATAAGTTTATAACATAATAAAAAAAGGACTGATCAGCAATATTTTTGGCTAAATCATTAAGCCATTGATGTTTGTTATTATAAACGATATAATACTTGGATCTTAAAGTTTAGGATAAATATATCACTATCCTCCAATAACATTCCAGTTTATTATAAAGGTTTATTGAACGTGGCACGAAAAACACCCATTAATCATTACCGCAATGTGGGCATTATGGCACATATTGATGCTGGTAAGACCACTACAACAGAACGTGTTCTGTACTATACAGGTGTGTCACATAAAATTGGTGAAGTGCATGACGGTGCTGCCACAATGGACTGGATGGAACAAGAACAAGAACGAGGTATTACGATTACCTCAGCCGCGACCACCTGTTTTTGGCAAGGTATGGACAAGCAGTTTGAGCAACATCGTATTAATATTATTGATACTCTCGGACACGTCGATTTTACCATTGAAGTTGAGCGTTC
>JAGLFC010000078.1 GCA_023144715.1 Gammaproteobacteria bacterium
ACCACATCATTCTTCACTCGTTTGCTACCTAAGTAGCGAATTTTCTTTTTACGCAAAATCGTGCGTGAATCACTGACAAAGGTATTCACTGATTTAATCACTGCTGCTTCCATATCGACTTGCATCAAGAAATACACACCCCCTCGTAAATCAAGCCCTAAATACATGGGCTGGGCATTCATATTTAAGAGCCATTCGGGTGTGGCAGTGGCTAAATTTAATGCCACCGCATAATCATCGCCCAGTTCTTTTTCAACTAAAGTTTTTGCCTTTTGTTGATCCTCTTTATTTTTAAAACGGAACAATAAGCCCGTACTAGAAAGTTTGGCATTACGATAGCGTACCCCTTCTTTATCCAGTAAACCTGCTACTCGACTCAAGGTGCTATTATCAATATTAACACCACGTGCTGAAGCAGCCACTTGCAGTGCAGGATCTTCACCATAAATATTAGGCAGTGCATAAAAAGCACCCACCGTTATAATCATGGCAATTAACAGGTATTTCCAAAGGGGATAATGATTCAGCATGTTTTTTCTTTTATTATTAAGTGATGTTTACGACGTAACGATTCAATAAAGTTTAGTCTTTAATACCTTTAATCGTACCCTTAGGCTGAAGTGTACCCACAGAAGAACGTTGTATTTTAAGGATCATATCGCCTGATACTTCAATCGATACAAAGCCATCATGTAAGCCCACAACTTTACCCAAAATACCACCATTGGTCACGACTTCATCACCCTTTGCAAGAGAATCTACCATTGCTTGATGTTCTTTCATTTTTTTATTTTGAGGGCGAATAAAGAGTAAGTAAAAAATAACAAATATACCACCAAAGATCATTAACTGTTGCATCAAATCAGGGGCTTGTGCCACTGCTGCACCACCTTCGGCCATCGCATCTTCTATAAAAAAACTCATTTTAACTCCTTAATTTTTTTTGCAAAATAATATCTTAATTCTAAGTGGCGGTATTATGCCATAAATTCAAGGTTTTTGGTGACATGAAGGATAGGCTCCTCCATATAAACATTCAAATTGATTGCACACTTTTTTATTACAAGGATGAAAGGTACGAGTAAATCCATTACATCCACCATCAGATGAACGAGAGACACACACACTACTCGAACACGTTTGAGAAATAGATGAATATGAAAGACATTTTTCTAAAGGCGGTGTTGTGCTACAACCCATCAATATGATAATCAATAAACAGTATACCCAAAATTGCTTTAATATATCACCCATATTTATATACCTATAACAATTTAATTCTATCGATTTAAAACCGATTAGAAAAACTTAAAATAAAATGATCCACATCATTACCAATATCTTTTTGTGTACGCCCACCGACATAACCTAATTTAATACTAGCCGTTCGGGTCACAGGAATTCCTATTCCTAAAGAAAAAAAGGCATCTTCTTTTCTATTATGTTTATCATCACCATCCACTGTGGTTTCTCCACCATTATCATAACCTGCACTCAGAGAAGCCCACATTCTGTTTTTAAACGTATGAACAATATGACTTTGAACACCCAATAATAGTTTTTGCTCTCTTGTTTTTCCACCAAAAAAATCATGATTATCAGTAAAAAAATTCAGTGTTCCAGTCACTTCATAAGACCATGAACCACGAATGTGAACAATACCTAATTGTGGTCTAATAATATAACGATTTTGCCCAATATTGAGTAATTTACTCTTTTTATATTGCCCAAGAGGCACAATAACGCCTAAGGAAGCACCTGCTACCGTAGTAGTGGTATGTGCAGTACGATAGGCACGATAATCCTCTCCTGTGAGTGCAGGAGCCCCAAAAAAATTAACGGATAGGCGAATAAGAGGATCACCTAAGCCTTCTCTATTTATGGTTTGTTGTACGCCATTTAACTTTCCTTTCCATTCAATACGTTTATACGGAACACGAACATCAAGACGTGCGGTTTTTCCTAAAAAACCAAATGAATGCAAGTAAGAAGCCATAATGGTATCCGCTTCTGCTGTACCCTCTTCAATATGAAAAACAGGATCAAGAGCAATATCAATATTGGTATGCACGGTCGCAATACCCACAATATTGGCATCAGTGGGCAAATGTGTCCAACGCCTTGCCTCCATATTCATAGCCCATAAGAGGTTGGGAATATATAAAAAAATAAGGCTGACACATAGAAAATATAATTTTAGATTGAACACAATACCGTTTACTTTTTAACTAATTTTAATTGTGCTTGAGTCATTACTTTCCAATTTAGTTTTTTTAACTCAGTCATTACTCGCTGGCTTACAGAACCCACTACCCACAATTCCGCTTGACCCCCTTTTGATTCATTAGTGATTTCTGTCACTATATTAGCCGTCAGTTTATTCCAAACAATATAATCAGCAGGTAATAACACAATTCTAGTATTGTCTTTTTTACGTATTGCTTGGGTCACTCGACCCATCGTTGTAATTTTCTTTAATGGCATCACATTTTTATGATAGCCAGCCGTCATAATACTTATTCGAGTGATCATTTTAGCCATATCCGTATTACTCGCCTGTAAAGCAACGGTCATAAAAAGGACTCTATTTTCAACACCTTTCATTTTATCTAAAGAAGCCACAAATAAAGTGGATAATGTTGGAGAGAAAAAGGGATTATTAAGAAAGAGCTGAGTGATATCAGTATTCATACCCATTGCTTCTAGCTTATGTTTATTATCGACCCATAATTTTGATGCGGGAGTATTATTAATGGTATCATTTAAGATTCTGGTGGTACTTGAAGTGCTTAATATTAAACCACCCACACCTGGTACAAAACTTGTCGCAACACTCACTCCTAATCCTCCTGCAAAATCAGCTCTTCCAAGACGGTCTAATTGTTCTTGTAATACTTCATTATGAGAATAGACATTCACATGGTATTTAGAGGCAATAATACCTTTTGATTTAGAAATACCGACTAACTGTTCAAAAGTACTGTCTTCAGCATGACCTGATTTTCGAGAACCCACGGTTTCCTTGGCACGATTAAATAAACTCGTTGCACCATCCGCTGCTCCTTTTACCGTTTCTTTAGGTTTATTCCATAAGGTCTTTAAACCGCTCACCATATTATTGCCTGATTTTTTCAAACCACTTATAGCCGTATCATCTATATCAATCTTTTTCATATCAGCGATAGCATTGAGTTCATTCACTAAAATTTTTAAATCTGTTGTAGAGGTTACATTAAATGTGCCAAATTTAGAATTGACGACATAATGATTAAATAAACCATCATTTTTCACTTGCTTTTTAACGCTATGATATTTCCCTTTGAAAAGTTGAGGACTTAAAATAGATTGGGCATTTAAAATGGGTAATTTTTCAAAATCAGCCATTACAGGAATGGTATATAAAATCAACAATAAAAAGAGGGATACGATATAGACAAAAGAATAATGCTCTATTTTTTGTTGTTG
>JAGLFC010000079.1 GCA_023144715.1 Gammaproteobacteria bacterium
TAATACATTAAACATTAAATTTACTCCTAAATAATATTGCTTTATTCTAACTGATTTGAATGATTATTGCTCTTCAAACAATAAATGCTTCAATTTAAAATGCACTGACTCATGTATGGATAAAAAAACAGGAATAATAATTAATACCAATACTGTGGCAAAGGCTAAACCAAAAGCAATGGATACCGCCATTGGAATTAAAAATTGTGCCTGTAATGAGGTTTCAAATAATAATGGGGTTAAGCCTGCAATCGTCGTTAATGAAGTTAATAATACCGCTCGTAAACGTTGTACAGAGGCTTCTATTAACGCCTCATTCACTCTCATGCCTTTATCCCTAAGACGTTTATAAAAACTGACTAAAATAATAGAATCATTGACGACAATGCCGGATAAACCAAAAAATCCAAAAATGGATAATAAAGTAAGATCAATACCCTGAATCCAATGCCCCCACAACGCACCCACTAAACCAAAGGGAATAATTGCCATGACCACCAAAGGCCAACCATAGGAAGAAAATACCCAAGTTAACACAATATAAATTAAGGTGAGACCAAGAATGCCTCCCCATTTCATATCCATCATGGTTTCTTTTTGATCGGCTGCTCGCCCTTCAAAACTGTAATCAATCCAATATTTTTGTTTCAGTTCGGGAAGCACCTTTTCTTCTAAAGAAGCAATGATTTTATTAACATTATTCACACTGGAATTAACTTCGCCCGATACTTCTAATGCGAGTTTACCTTCGGCATGACGCAAGACTTCAAAACCATGCCTTACCGTCCATTTTGCCACACTGGTCAACGGCACAAATTCACCTTCTGGCGTGCGAATATTAATACGTTCCAAGGTATTAATTTGATCGCGTTCTTGCTTGGGTAATTGAACACGCACTTCAACTTCATCCGCACCATCTTGAAAAATTTGTACCAAATTACCATCAAAGGCTGTACGTAATTGTTGACCAATATCCGTTACAGTCAAGCCTAACACTTCTCCCCTAGGGCGTAGCGTATAAATCAGTTGTTCTTTACCATAAGGCATATCATCATCCACGCCATACACACCTTCAATACTTCGTAATGCTTGGGAGAGTTCGGTGGCAGCTTGTTTTAATTGATCATTATCAGAGCCATTGAGGCGTATGGCTATATCACTGCCTTGAGGACCTGTTTTGCGAGAGACAATGGTGATATTATCCATACCTGCCACTGTCTCTAATTTACTTCTCCATAAGGCAATAAATTCTGGATTGCGTACACTGCGTTGATCCGATTCAACCAATTGTACAAAAATAGCCCCAAGTTGATCACCTTTTTTGCGTGAAGTGCCTCCACTAAAAGAGCTACCACTAATCGTTACCGCAATTTCAACTAAATCACCGCCCAACTCATTATCCGTTTCAATCAGTTTTTCTTCCATCTTTTTGAGATAAGCATTGGTTTGTTCTCGTGATGTCCCTGAAATAAAACTGGTATTGGCATAAATAATTTGTGCTTCTGGTGATGGAAAAAAACTAAAATTAATACGACCCCCTGCTAATAATCCTATTGTTGAAATAAGACTGGATAAAACAAGTGCGACCACAATCGCACGATGATTTAGAGACCAAGTAATAAAAAGGCGAAATTTATTTTGTCGAAAAGAATCAAAAGCTTGATCTAAAAATTCACGTACTGTGCGTTTTTTATGGTTATTAAGAGGTTTATCAGAGCTAGCATCAGTGCGTTTAATATGTGAAAAGGCATTACGTAAATGCCCCGGTAATACAAAAAAACTTTCAATTAATGATGCAAAAATAACACAGATAACAATCAAAGGAATATCAAATAAAATATTACCCATAATGCCACCAATCATCATTAAGGGTAAAAAAGCAGCAATCGTGGTCAATGAAGAAGCAATCACAGGCACAAACATTCTGGTTGCCCCCCCTTCTGCTGCTAATAAAGGTGCTTCACCACTTTGATAATGTGATAAAGCATCTTCACCCACCACAATAGCATCATCAACAATAATGCCTAATGCCATAATCAAACCAAAAAGGCTGATCATATTAATCGTACCACCCACGGCATATAAAATGGCCAAGGTTGCCATAAATGAAATAGGAATCCCTACTGCCACCCAAAAAGCAACTCGGGCATTTAAAAACAAATATAATATGAGTACTACAAGTAGTAATCCACCACCCCCATTTTTAACCAGTAGATAGATACGGTCACGGATCATTTGCCAACTGGCATCAAAAACCTCAAGTTTTATATTAGGCGGTAAAGTCGCCTTTTTCTCAGCAAGCCAACTTTTTAAAATATCAGCAGCCTGTAAGGCATCACCCTTTTCAGTACGTTGCAATGCCAATTCAGCTACGGCCAACCCATCTTTAAAACGCAACACCCCCTCAGTTTCAGGTTGTCGTTTTATGTCTGCCACATCACCTAAACGTACAAAATTAGTGGTATTAGTCAAAATGGGAATATGAGCAAAATCCATTTCACTCCGTGCCTGATTTAAGCTACGTAATTCTTTTGCATTATGTTGCCCACCCAAAGTGCCTGCGGGTAAATCTTGGCTAAAAGTATTAATACGGTTGCTGATGTCATCCAAAGTAAGTTCTAAATATTGCAATTGTTCAATAGGCACTTCAATGGTCACTTGTTCATCAGGTAAGCCATTAATATCCACCTTATCAATCCCTAATGCCAATAACTCTAACTCAAATTGATTGGTTAAGGTTCTTAATTCAGTTAGATCAGAGACTCCTGATACTAGAATTTTTGCAATGCCTTCATAACGTATTAGATTTTCAACTTGAGGTTTTTCAGCATCTTTAGGTAAGTTACGAAATTCATCCACTTTTTGCTTGACTCGGTCTATCGCCAGAATCATATCCGTACCTTCATTAAACTCTAATTGAATCGACGAGACATTTTGAGCCGAGGTTGAAGTCAAATTTTTGACATTATCAACGGATTTAAGAGATTGTTCTAAGGGAATGGTAATGCCTCGTTCTATATCTTCAGCACTTGCACCACTCCAAATCACTCGAACACTGACACGATCCAGTTCAAAGGTTGGGAAAAATTGAATGTTAAGCCTATCTAAGGCAAAAATACCCGATAAGATCATAATCATCATTAATAAGTTAGCAGCCACTTTATGATGAGCAAAAATAGATAAAAGTTTCATGGTGAACAGTATATCTGTTATCACTTTTTTAACCAAATATTTTTCTCACACCTAAAATAAATTGTACGAATTAGTGTAATCTCAGCTATATCAATCAAGCCTATTAATCTTTTACATTTTATGTGACAGAAAGCATATTAAACCACTATGAGTCCGCTAAAATTGGCTA
The DNA here is from genome assembly GCA_023144715.1 of Gammaproteobacteria bacterium. GTDB lineage: Bacteria > Pseudomonadota > Gammaproteobacteria > GRL18 > GRL18 > GRL18. The sequence continues at coordinate 3,362 of JAGLFC010000079.1, forward strand.
GAGTTATCTTCTTATGTTTGCTATACTTATTGCATATAGTTAATTTAAATAATAGATTCAGTACGAGGATAACATGAAAAATAAATACTATTTAGAGACATTTATTTTGCTTATTATGATGTTCTTTTTCATCATAACCGCAAATGCACAAACAATTGCTGATGATATTAATATTTATCGTGATAAAGAAAATAATAGCTGGGATGGCGGACTTAAACCCAATCCTTTTTTGGATAAAATATCAGATTCAGATGATATGACAAGAGCCTCTGAAGGCAAAAATTTTCAAACACCTTTTAGTAGTTATCGTTGTGATGAGCAAGGTTATATTACTTACTGTTCTAATAGTGAAACACACTTAGAAAATGATAGTTCATCCTCTTATATTGATGGCTTGCTACAAAAAATGGCTAACGATTCTAAATCTCCTATATATAATAATAAATATACAGAAGTAGGTTGTTCGTCAACAGGCTACTATGCACAAAATAATCCATCAAACTCACTCATAACAACACAGCAAGAAACAAAAACGACCACGACCACAAAAACAAAAATAAATCCAACAGACTTAGTCACCACCCAAACAGAAACAAAAACAACCACGACCACAAAAACAAAAGTAAAAACAACAGAATTAGTCACCACCCAAACAGTAACAACCACAACCACCACCACAAAAACAAAACCAACGGGTGTTGAAGGTGAAGAGGATGAAATACTAGAAGAAATAGTCACCGTTGATCAAGAAACCCTTACTGTAGCTAATGATACTCCCTTAGGTTCAGATATAAGCACATCAACAGAGACAGAAGGGCCTGACGCACATCATATAACAACCGTGATATTAACCGTCACAGAAACTCTAGTCGCACAAAGCACTGTGGAAAGTGGAGATGATGAGATAATCGAAGAAACAGTTAACGTAACCACCAGCACAACGATTGTACCCAATGATACTCCCTTAGGTTCAGACTCTAATACAGAAACAAATACCGAAGGACCTGATGAAAATCAAATAACAACGGTGACATTAACCGTCACAGACACTTTAGTCACACAAAGTATTTCTGGAGGTGGGGACGATGAGATAATCGAAGAAACAGTTAACGTAACCACAAGCACAACGATTGTATCCAATGATACTCCCTTAGGTTCAGACTCTAATACAGAAACAAATACCGAAGGACCTGATGAAAATAACATAGTAATCGTGACCGTAACCGTCACCGAAACATTAGTTAAGCAAGAAGTCGCCACAGACACAGTAACAGTAATCTATCATTCTAATGCCGTATGTGCGTTTAAAAATACAGGACCAACCGATACTTCTGCTTATACATGGGATCGTAATACGTTGGTTATGCATTTACCTGCGGTAAAAATAAGTGAAAATGAATTTTATAGGGTGCGTTTATATGAACGAAGTAATGAAAATGTTGAGGTAAGAAATTATGCCTTACTTCATCCTGATCAAGTCTATGGAAAAATATATCATGCCACTTATGAATACGGTATTCTCACTATTCCTAAGTTAGAAATTACTGAATGGAAAATAGGTTTCACTACTACCACAAGGATCTATAGAGCGACATTTGAGGATGTAGGCTTATTAGAGTTTAGATTACTTTCATTAGAACCTTATATAGAGATAGAGGAATAATACAGTAGAAAGGCAGATATGATAAACAGTTAACACCTGATAATAAATATCAGGTGTTAATACAGACTAAAGACTACTCTGACTCTGCTTCATTTGAATTTTCAGAAGCTTGTTCAGCAGCAATTGCTTTCATACTCAAACGGATACGACCTTGCTTATCAATTTCAAGTACTTTCACATCAACTGATTCACCTTCAGATAACTTATCAGTCACATTATTGACACGCTCTTCACAAATTTGTGAGATATGAACTAAACCATCCTTACCTGGAATAATCGTGACAAAGGCACCAAAGTCCATAATTTTTGTAACACGACCATTATAGATTTTACCCACTTCAACATCCTGAGTAATTTCTTCAATACGACGTTTACATTCCTGAGCAGCAGCATTATCAGCAGAAGAAATTTTTACAATACCTTCTTCATTAATATCAATATTAGCACCTGTTTCTTCACTGAGTGCCTTGATAGTAGAACCACCCTTACCAATCACATCACGAATTTTTTCAGGATTAATTTGTACCGTAATAATACGCGGTGCATAATCAGACATATCAGTATTTTCTGAAGCAATAACAGTATTCATTTGATCGAGAATATTGAGGCGTGCATCTTTGGCTTGTGCTAAAGCAATCTCCATGATTTCTTTAGTAATACCTTCGATCTTAATATCCATCTGTAGGGCATTCACACCGTTTTCAGTCCCTGCAACTTTAAAGTCCATATCCCCTAAATGATCTTCATCACCTAGAATATCAGTCAATACTGCAAAGCCATCGTCTTCTTTGATTAGACCCATTGCAATACCAGCAACAGGAGAAGAAATAGGAACACCCGCATCCATTAGTGATAAACTGGTACCACACACAGAAGCCATAGAGCTGGAACCATTGGATTCTGTAATTTCTGATACCACACGAATGGTATAAGGAAATTCTTCAACCGTTGGTAAGACGGCAGCCACACCCCGTTTAGCCAGACGACCATGACCAATTTCACGACGTTTGGGTGTACCCACACGACCTGTTTCACCCACACTATAAGGAGGGAAATTATAATGCAACATAAAGGAGTCTTTATAACTGCCTTCTAAAGCATCAATAATTTGAGCATCTCGGGCTGTGCCTAGTGTTGTCACTACTAATGCTTGAGTTTCACCACGAGTAAACAATGCTGAACCATGAGTACGTTCTAAAACACCTGTACGCATATATAAAGGACGTACTGTTTTTGTATCACGACCATCAATACGTGGATTACCTGCAATAATACTGCTGCGTACCACTTTCTTTTCTAATTTATAGAACGTACCTGATAAGTCACTATCAGACCATTTTGCGTCATCTGCACCACAGATTTTTTCGATTAATGCTGAACGAATAGTATCGAGTTTATTTAAACGCTCTAATTTATCACTGATTTGGTAGGCTTCTGTCACTGCTGTTTCACATTCAGCATTCACAGTATTAAGCAGTTCTTCATCAACTTCAGGAGCAATATACTCGCTCTTAGCATTGCCCACTTCTGCAACAAAGGCTTTTATTTCATCAATGACAACCTTTGATTGCTCATGTCCGTACATAACGGCACCGAGCATAATATCTTCTGATAATTCATCTGCTTCTGATTCAACCATCAATACAGCACTGTCTGTACCTGCAACAATTAAGTCCAACTCTGATTCATCTAATTGTTCACGTGAAGGGTTTAATGTATATTCATCATCAATATAACCCACACGACAACAGCCTACAGGACCATTAAAAGGGACATCTGCAAGAGAAACCGCAGCAGACGCACCAATCATTGCTGGAATATCAGGATCGATATCAGGATTTAATGAAACCACCGTACAAATCACTTGGATTTCATTATAGTAGCCCTTAGGAAATAAAGGACGTAAAGGACGGTCAATGAGACGTGAAACCAGTGTTTCATTTTCACTAGGACGACCTTCACGTTTAAAGAATCCACCTGGAATTTTACCAGCGGCATAGGCTTTTTCTTGATAATCAATGGTCAGAGGGAAAAAATCAGCACCAGGACGTGCTTCTTTTTTTGCCACGGCAGTGACGAAAACAGAAGTTCCGCCAACACTGACCATAACCGCTCCTGAAGCTTGGCGTGCAATTTCGCCTGTTTCAAGAGTAATCGTATCTTGTCCAAACTGGAATGTTCTTTTAATCGGGGTCACGCTATTTTTGCTCCGTTTATTCGGATGAAAAAAAACCTAAGCAAAAAATAGTTATAAAATAGATTCTGCTTAGGTATTTTTGTATTGGATAACTCGCCTTCTTTTACTTACGAAGACCTAGTTTTGTGATAAGTGTTGTATAACGTTCACGGTCTTTTTTATTAAGATAATCAAGCATTTTACGACGCTTGCTTACCATTCTTAATAAACCTTGACGTGAATGAAAGTCATGGTTATGTACTTTAAAATGTTCCGTTAAATCATTAATTTTAGCGGTTAATATGGCAACTTGAACTTCTGGAGAACCCGTATCATTGGTACCACGACCATATTCACTCACTAATTCGCTCTTTTGCTGTACTGAAATCATTTTTTATTCCTAAGATATTCCTAAAACATTAAAGGGTCAGAATAAATAGCATCTTTTATAAAGACTGTCTATTTAAACCAATAGGCTCAACTAAAGGATGAAGTGATATTTTCGTATCGACTCCAAACACGGTAAGCATTTTACCTGCTTGATACACTGATAACAAGCAAATAACTTCTGGAAAACAAATCACTTATAAAAAACTATAAAAAAATTAAACGTTTAGGTTTTAAATAATGATCCTTATCTAAAATCGCAAGTGCAATAAGAATATGATTAAAATAAAGACGATAATGTTCAGAAGTAATGCTTTGAGTAGAATTTTTTATCGGTAGCTCTATAGGAATACCATGTTGAATCTGCTTATATTGACTTTCATTGAGTTCAAGAGCAGGAATAGTTTGTATCGCGGTATCGGTGGGTAATAAAAGTTGATCCATCCTGACTTGTTTTTCAGGTGTTAGTACTTCATCAGAATCAAATTGTTCATAGAGTTGTTCAATGGTGATTGATTGAGCAAGAGAAAAAGGCCCTGAATCAATACGACGTAACGCAGTAATATGTGCACCACACCCTATTTTTAAGCCAATATCTTCACATAAAGTACGAATATAGGTACCTTTGGAACAATGGACTTCTATTTCAATAAAAGAAGTGTCTTGATCGCTCAAAGAATAATTCATTAATTGTATAGAAAATAAATGAATACGCCGAGATTTTCGTTCAATTTCAATGCCTTTTCGAGCATATTCATATAAAGGACGACCCTTATGTTTTAATGCTGAAAACATTGGAGGAGTTTGATCTTGCTCACCTTCAAAAGAGGCAAGTAACGCAAGGATCTGTGTTTTATTCAATTCAGGAATAGGTTTTGAATCTATCACGTCACCCTCAGAATCACCTGTTGTCGTGACTGAACCCAACCGACACTTAGCTCTATAGCGTTTTTCTGCATCCAATAAATAATGAGAAACTTTAGTCGCTTCCCCCAAACATATCGGTAAAACACCTGTTGCTAAGGGATCTAAACTGCCTGTATGACCCGCCTTTTGTGCTTGAAAGAGACGTTTTACTTTTTGAAGTGCTGAGTTAGAGGAAATACCAGAAGGCTTATCTAAAATTAAAATACCATTAACTAAACGACCTTTTTTCCTTCGTGCCATAGTTTATGCCATGCTTAATAAATATTATTTAATGATTGTCTTCTGAATCACTGCGTTTATGATCATCTGACACAGCATTATCAATGAGTTGACTTAGATGAATACCTTTTTCAATGGAAACATCATAGCGAAAGTCTAAAGTGGGTACAACACGCAATTTTATTCTTTGTCCCAATTCATAACGAAGAAAACCAGAGGCCTTTTTTAAAGCTTGCTTGACCTGTTTTTTATGTTCGATGACAGTGTCATTATCTTTATCAATATTGATAATGGTATAAAATACTTTTGCCAGTCCCATATCACGCGTCACATCGACAGCAGTAATAGAAATCAATGACAAACGCGGATCTTTTATTTCACGTGTTAATAAAGTCGCCAACTCACGTTGAATAAGCTCTCCAACACGACGACTACGGCTATAATCAGCAGGCATTCTTATAAAGTCCTTTTCACTTGAATACGCTCATACACTTCAATTTGATCGCCTTCTTTCACATCATTGTAGTTTTTCACACCAATACCACATTCAATGCCTGACTTAACTTCTTGAACATCATCTTTAAAGCGTCTGAGTGATTCCAATTCACCTTCATAGATTACGACATTATCACGCAATACACGAATAGGACTACTACGCTTCAATGTGCCTTCAATCACCATACAACCTGCAATTGCACCTAATTTAGGTGAGCGGAAGACATCACGTACTTCAGCAACACCGACAATATTCTCTTTAAATTCAGGGGATAACATACCCGTCATAGCAGATTTTATTTCATCTAAAATATCATAAATAACACTATAATAATGCAAATCAACTTCTTCTGCCTCAATGATCTTTCGGGCGGATACTTCAGCACGCACATTAAAACCAATAATAATCGCATTAGATGCCACCGCAAGTTGTGCATCAGAGACATTGATACCTCCGACACCATCGGCAACAATATTGACTTTAATTTCATCGGTTGATAGCTTTCTTAAAGAATCAGCAATGGCTTCAACCGAACCTTGTACATCTGCTTTAAGAACAATATTCACATTCTGAACATGACCACTTTCCATTTTGCTAAACATATTTTCTAATTTAGCGGCTTGCTGTCGTGCCAATTTAGTATCACGGTATTTACCTTGACGAAAGAGAGCCACTTCACGTGCTTTACGCTCACTTTTCACTACAAGAACTTCTGAACCTGCGGTCGGTGTTCCTGATAAACCTAACACTTCAACAGGGATGGAAGGTCCTGCGTGTTTAATCATTCCACCATTTTCGTCCATCATGGCACGAATACGACCATGATCCTGACCCGCAATAATAATATCACCTTTATTCAATTGACCACTTTGTACTAAAATGGTGGCCACTGTACCACGTCCCTTATCAAGACGAGATTCAATCACAATACCTTTTGCAGGACCATCAGGTACGGCTTCAAGTTCCATCATTTCAGCAGTCACAGAAATAGCATCCAGTAAATCATCAATGCCCTGCCCTGTTTTCGCTGATACAGGCATAAACATAACATCACCACCCCAGTCTTCTGGAATGACATCTAAAGCTGACAATTCATTTTTTGCACGTTCTGGATCGGCAGCTTCTTTATCAATTTTATTAACGGCAACAATAATCGGTACATTAGCAGCTTTAGCATGTTGTACTGCTTCTTTAGTTTGTGGCATAACACCATCGTCGGCAGCAACAACAACAATCACAATATCCGTTGCATTTGCACCACGAGAACGCATAGAGGTAAAAGCAGCATGTCCTGGTGTATCTAAAAAGGTAATCATACCTTTATCAGTATCAACATGGTAGGCACCAATATGTTGTGTAATACCCCCTGCTTCTCCTTCGGCAACTTTTGCTTCACGAATATAATCAAGTAATGAAGTTTTACCATGGTCAACATGACCCATAATAGTGACAACAGGTGCACGACCTTCTTTCACCCCTTCAACATGCTCTTCCATGAGATTTTCTTCAATCTCTTCATCTTTCATCAAAACAGGCACATGCCCCATTTCTTCAATCAGAATAGAAGCAGTTTCTTGATCGAGCATTTGGTTAATAGTGACCATACTACCCAAATTCATCATAATTTTAATGACTTCGCCTGCTTTAACAGACATTTTTTGTGCTAAATCACCCACTTTAATGGTTTCTGGTATTTCAACATTAATTATTTTGACTTCTGTTGGTTTTTCAAAAACATGGCGTGTTTCTATTTCTGGTGCATTAAAGCGTTTTTTCTTAGCTTTTCCTTTTCCTTTTCTAAACTGTTTATTAGCAGAATATTTGGGCTTATCTGGATGTCTCTTAGCAGGATCAACCTTAGGCTTATTAGTATTTGCTGGCTTACTTGCATTAGTTGATTCATTTGTTTTAGTGTTAGAAACAGGTTTAGAAGCCACCTTAGGTGTCACTTTAGGTTTTGCTTTTGGCTTAGGTGCTGCTCGACCACCTCTAGGCGCTTCTTTTAAAATAGGTTTCGTCTGTTTTCTTGCTAATTTTTCAATTTCTTTGGTTTCTATTTTTGCTGCTTTGATACGAGCTTCTTCATCTAATTTTAATTGTTTTTCTGCGGCTTCATCTTCAAGACGTTTTTTCTCAGCCTCTATTTTAGCTTGTTTACGATCTTTTTCAGCCTGAACTTCTGCTTCTTGCTGAGATTTTAAATTTTCTTCTTGCTGTATTTGACTCGTCTCTTCTGCTTTTTTTGCTTCTTGTGTAAGACGTCTTGCTTCAAGTAATTCAGCATCCGCTTCTGAAATAGGTGTTTCAACTTTAGTACGCTTTACATAAGTCCGTTTTTTTCTGACTTCAACTTTTACTTTACTCGTAGTACGAGTCGTATTAGAGGTAGCGGTTAATTCACTGGTTGTTTTACGACGCAACGTTATTTTATTGGGTGATGCCTTACTCACTGAACCGTGCTTATCTCGTAAATACGTCAATAATTGTTGTTTTTGATCATCACTAATTTTTGAATCAGCATTTTTAACTATAATCCCTGCACTGTGCATCTGTTCAATTAAGCGCTTAACGGGAGTACCGACTGTTTCGGCAAATTCTTTTACTTTTGTTTCTGACATGATTTAATGCTCCTCGTCTTAATTACTGCTTATCTTTTGATGCAACATCTTGCTTTGCTATATCTTGTTCTGCTGATTCATTATCTTCTGCAAACCAAGGCGCACGAGCCGTCATAATTAATTCAGCGGCTTGTTTTTCATCCATACCTTCTATTTCTAGCAAATCATCTACTGATTGCTCTGCTAAATCTTCCATTGAAATAATATTTCGAGAAGATAATTGATGTGCTAATTGTTCGTTCATACCTTCCATTTCTAAAAGATCTTTGGCTGGTTCTGAATCACCTAATTGTTCTTCGTCAGAAATAGCCTTAGTGAGTAAAACATCCTTAGCACGCTCACGCAATGCGATCACTATTTCTTCATCCAGAGCTTCAATATCTAACATTTCTTGTAATGGCACATACGCCACTTCTTCTAATGATGTAAAGCCTTCATT
>JAGLFC010000008.1 GCA_023144715.1 Gammaproteobacteria bacterium
ACGAGTGATTAAGTTAGGGATAAACCTGTAATGGTGGCTCTTGTAAAATAGCTAATTGTTCTTTGAGTTGTAAAATATGTTCGCCCCAAAATGATTCTGTATTAAACCATGGAAAAGCTCTAGGAAAGGCTGGATCGTCCCAACGTTTTGCCAACCATCCCGCATAATGTATAATTCTCATGCTTCTCAATGCTTCAATTAAATTAAGTTCATTCAGTTTAAATTCACAGAATTCTTGATAGCCTTCTAGGATTTCTCGTAATTGCATTTCTTGTTCATGTCGTTCACCTGATAATAGCATCCATAAATCTTGAATCGCGGGCCCATTACGGCTGTCGTCAAAATCGACAAAATGTGGACCTTTATCCGTCCATAAAATATTGCCTGCATGACAGTCGCCATGTAAACGTATTAACTCAGGGGGAAATTGTTGATATTTGCTTTCAACGTGCTTTAATATATCAGCCACGATGGCTTGATAAGATTCTTTAAAAAGAGCAGGAATAAAATTATTTTCTAGTATATAAGCAACAGGTTTGTGAATAAAAGATTCAATGGAAAGAGTCGGACGATATTGAAAGTTTTGTTTTTTACCAATTGCATGAATACGTCCCATGAGTTTACCAAGCCAATATAAATGATCCATATCAGTGAGTTCTGGAGCACGTCCACCATGACGTGTATAGAGTGAAAAACGATAGCCTTGATGATTAAATAAACTTTGTTGTGTATCACTGTATAAAGGAGGTACGGCTGGAATATCTAAATCATATAATTCTTTAGAAAAATGATGCTCTTCCAAAATTTGTTGTTCACTCCAACGCTTAGGGCGATAAAATTTAGCAATAAGAGGTACATCATCTTCAATACCTACTTGGTATACCCGATTTTCATAACTGTTCAGTGCAAGTATTCGGGCATCGGATAAATAACCTCTACTTTCCACAGCATTAATAATGCTATCAGGATCGAGTTTGGCGTAATCTTGAATCGAGCTTATAGTAGGGTTCATTTTATTAATCACTTTATTAAGGAATGAGTCAAATATTAATGACGAGTGCTAGTAGGGTTTTGTTTCAATGCTGCTTGATTAAAAAATAAACCAATGGCTTGTGTTAATTTTTGAGAACGTTGTGTTGAACGAAACTCTTTTAGGATAGGTTCACGCATACCTGGTATAAACATTAAATCAGACAGCATGGTATTGAATGCAGTTTGTGCTTCAAAAGAATGCTGTTGTTGATGAGTATTATTGCTATCTGCTAAGGCTTCTAAAAAAAGAGACAATAATGATTGTTGATGTAATTGTTGCCAACAACGGGTAGCAATGGTTGCAAGCAATTCAATATCTTGAGCAATTTCTGAGGTGAGTATGCTGTGTAATAATTGTTGCTGTAATGGTATATCCTCTGATTGTGCTGTGGCTCGAATAGACAGTATGCAAACTTGAGTTAATTCTGCTGATAGTGCTTTGTTTGCTGTTTGTAATTGAAAAGTGAATAAGACTTTTTTATAAATTGCTTGGGTCAATGTTTTAGAAATTGTTTGATTTTCAAGGCAAATTGCAAAGGCTTGAAAGGAAGCCAATGGTAAATGAGGGAGGGCATTAATTATTAATTGTTCATTGCTGTGACCCTTATGATCAGTTTCATCAAGACGTGTGCTAATATCCGCAATTCCTTGAAAACCCACTTGTTGCCAATGGGATAAATTTTGTTTATTAGCCAGATATTCTTGCGTTTTTTGGTAAAAGGAAGACGGATTTAAAGAGAATTGTTGATGAACCATGGCGTGAAAATTAGCCATTTGTTCTTCTGTAGGTTGAAAGCCATAAGGATTATCTTTGAGTGCATTCTCCAGAGAATGTAATTTTTCTGTCATATTTTTTTGCTTCTGATCGAGGGCTGATAATAAGCAACGTAAGAAGTAATCGCGAGCGGTGAGGTTTAATTGAGCTTGTTCATCCAGTGGTAATTTTAAAAACCAAACATAATAATCTGATGTTGAAGAAGTGAGTGATTCTTTTTCTTGCCAAAAAACAATCGCTAACCAAGCCTGTTGTAAAAAAGGGCTATAATAAGGTGATTGATTATTTTCAAAGTGAATAAATTCTTGTTGTTCAATAGGGTGAATCAGTCTTCCCATATTATAACATTGAAACTGGCAACCTATTTCAGAAAAAAAATGGTGAATACTGTTCATATTTATAGGCCTGTTTTATATGTTATCGTTATTTTTGAATGTGTCATTGCTCAATAATAGTGCTCCTGAAGTATAGCTGAGTTGTGCTTTACCTGTTAAAAATTGTACAAGATAGCGACCAATTAATTCATTTTTCCAACCTGATAAAATATCAAGATCACGTTTTCCTTTGATTAAAGAATCAAGCTCTTTACGAGAACATAGATAGTGTGCACTAATATTATTATTGCTGGCACATAAATGAACAATCGCCATGAGACAAGCCGCTAGGGCTTCTTCATTTTTTGATAGTTTGGTGTATTCAGGGGATTTAGGGCAGTCTTTATCAGGGGTATTGAGACCTTGTTGAATAAGGGACAATAGCTCTGAAGTATTATATTGTAAAAATTTGTGGTTCAAGCCATAATGTTTGTGTAATTCTTCAAAGGTATGAGCGGGGTTAATTGCCAGTGTCAGTAAGCTATCATCACTCAGCACTCTGCGTCTAGGGCAATTTTGTTGAATGGCTAATTGCTCACGAAAGGCTGCGATATTTTTTAAGATAGCCAATTTTTGTTTTTTTAATTTATTAGCCCCTTTAACTTTTTTCCACATTATTTCAGGAGTGGGGCAATAAGTGGTATCACTTGCCAATAATTGAAAATCCTTATCTAACCAATGACCGCGTCCTAAATCCTCTAGTGTTTTCTTTTGTAATGGATAAAGTTGTGCTAAATAAAAAACATCATTGGCAGCATAATCCATTTGTTTGTGACTCAGAGGACGTTTTAACCAGTCAGTGCGAGTTTGTGATTTATCAAGGTTTATATGTAAGAGCTGTTGGACTAAGGGAGCATAACCAATTTGTTCACCATAGCCTAATAAGGCAGCAGCAATTTGAGTATCAAATATAGGTTGTGGCACTGATTGATTGAGATAATAAAAAATTTCCATATCTTGACGTGCTGAGTGAAATACTTTGGTAATCTTTTTGTTATATAAAAGAGTCATCAAGGGACTTAAATCCTTAATAACCAATGGATCAATAATGGCCACTTGTTGTCCATCACAAATTTGTAAAAGTGCTAAAATAGGATAATAAGTGGATTGTCTAATAAACTCAGTATCCAGTGCTAAAAAATCACTTTTTGAGAAATGTTGGCATAATTGAAGTAATTTTTCTTGTGTATCAATAAATTGAACGTGCATTGAATCGCCTCAGTTAGAGTGTTTGTTTTTAAAGGTATTTTAGCTTAAATTTAAAGGACTATATAGATCTTAATTTACTCTTAATTGAACTTTTTTTAAATAAACATAAGTAAATTCTTATATTCTAAAATTCATTGATTTTTTTATATCAATATACTAAAATAGCACACAATTTTTTTCTAAATGCGAATCGCACATCAAGGCATTTAGCTTCTTTTCACACTTAATTCTTAGGGTAAATAAATTCAATGAATTCAATCAGACGCTTTTTTCCTTTTTTGCGATGGTTTCCTATGGATGGACAGACTATTAGGGCTGATATTATTGCTGGTATCACTGTAGCTTTGGTCTTAATTCCACAGTCTATGGCGTATGCTTCATTAGCAGGTTTACCCGCTTATTTTGGTCTATATGCAGCTTTTTTACCTGTTATGGTTGCAGCATTATGGGGTTCTTCTAGCCAATTAGGTACAGGTCCTGTCGCTGTCGTCTCATTGTTAACGGCTTCTGCTGTCACACCACTTGTAGTTTCTATGGGGTTTGAAGTGGGTAGCGATGCATGGAATGAAGCTTTTGTTCCTCTAGCGATTATGTTGGCATTTATGGTGGGTATTTTTCAGCTCACATTAGGTGTGTTTAAACTCGGTGTGATTGTTAACTTTTTATCTCATCCTGTGATTGTGGGTTTTACCAATGCAGCGGCAATGATTATTGCTTTATCTCAAGTGAATAAAATTTTTGGTGTTGAAAAAGAACGCAGTGAATTTTTTATGGGTGATATTTGGGGAGTGGTTTTAAATTTAGGGGATACACATTTTATGACCCTAGTATTTGGTGCAACTTCTGTATTTGGTATTATGTACGCTAAAAAGAAATGGCCTAAATTACCAGGTGTTTTAATTGCGGTTGCAGGTGCTATTATAATTAGTTGGGCGATTGGTTTTGAAAAAATGGGTGGGGCAGTCGTGGGTACTATTCCAGAAGGCTTACCTTCAGTGTCTATTCCAACCTTTAATATGGAATTATTCGGTACTTTGATGACCAGTGCCATTGTTATTTCATTAATTGGTTTTATGGAAGCGATTTCTATTGCTAAAGCAATGGCTGCTAAAACTAAAGAACGTATCGATCCAAGTCAGGAATTAATAGGGCAGGGTTTAGGTAATATTTTAGGCTCTATGACTTCAGCGTATCCTACCAGCGGTTCTTTTTCTCGTTCAGCAGTGAATATGAATGCAGGAGCGGTTACCGGTATGTCATCGGTTTATACGGGTCTTATTGTGTTAGTGACTTTATTATTTTTGACACCACTTTTATATCATTTACCTAAAGCAGTATTAGCTGCTGTTATTATGACCGCAGTATTTGGTCTGATTAATTTTAAAGCAATGAAACACGCATGGGATGCTTCACGTCATGATGGTATTGCCTCTATAGTCACCTTTCTTGCAACTTTAGCATTTGCGCCACATCTTGATAAAGGTATTATTATCGGGGGTGGTTTAGCCATTCTTTTGTATTTATATCGTACCATGTCACCTCGTGTTGCTATTCTTGGGCGTTATAAAGACGGCACATTACGCGATGTAAAAGTCAATGATTTAAAGACCAGTGATCAAATTATTGCCATTCGTTTTGATGGTTCTCTGTATTTTGCAAATGTCTCTTATTTTGAAGATGCCATTCTTGAAGCAGTGAGTGATAAACCCAGTGCTGAATTTATTTTAGTAGTAGGTGATGCGATCAATCAGCTAGATGCATCAGGTGAAGCAGTACTCCAACATTTGAATAAGCGTTTAAAAGAAAATAATACTCAAATTGTATTCAGTGGTTTAAAACGTCAAGTATTGACCGTCATGCGTAAAACAAATTTGTTTGAGCAAATTGGTGAAGAAAATATTTTTGCCAATGAAGATATGGCATTGGAATCTATTTATAAACGTTTGGGTGATGTTTCAGAATTTGATTCGGTGAACTGTCCTCTCACTTATCCTGACTCAAAAGAAGCAGGATAAGACACTTTATAAGTAAAATATGAATAGCCTATTATTTTTAAAATAGTGGGCATTATTTATTTTTCATACTATACAACTCTTTTTCTTCTTTATAAGCTTTCTTTTGAGCTTCAATTTTTGATAGAGTATAAAAATCATTTTTTGAAGCCATTCTTTTTGCTATATCAAGTTGCTCAATAGCAGAAGGTAACATACCTTGTAAGTAATAATAATTAGCTTCAGCAACATGAGCGTTGACTAATTGTTTGTCTTTCCCTAGCGTAATAGATAATAATTTATAAATAGCAGGGTGTTTAAAATTATCTTTATGATAAGCCTCTAATATTTTAATGCTTTTCTTTATGTTTCCTGTTTTTTGTAAGGCATTGGCATAGTTCATAACAATCACTAAATTATAGCTACTGTGTTGAAATGTTTTTGATAAAAGTTGTAAACCTTTTTTAATATCTGTGGGTGTATCTATAGCAATATGAGCCTTAGCTAAGGCAACAATATAAGAGGTATTTTGTGGGGCATATTGATGTAGTTGTATTAATATCTTAATAGCCTGCTTGTAAGAGCGTTGTTTAAATAAGGCTTGTGCATAACCATAATAGTATTCAGGGTGAATGGATAAGTCATTTTTTTTAACTTTTTCATGGTAGTAGTGAGTCACTTTATTAGTATTGTTGGCTGTTAATACCGTTAATTTAGCCTTCATCAGTCGATAGCTAAGAGGATTGTTAAAACGTTTCATGGTCTGTTTATATTGTTCTGCACGTTGTGTTGCTTCAGCAATACGATTGACAGTAATGGGGTGAGTACGTAAAAATTCTGGATAATCACTACCCACATAGCGATTTTTTCTTTCTAATTTTTGAAAAAAACCCGGCATTCCTGAAGGATCATAGCCAGAACGACTTAAATAGCGCATACCGACACGATCAGCTTCTTTTTCATTAGCTCGAGTATAATTAATTTGTGCTTGCTGGCTCGCAGCCGATAAGCCCATAGCCGTTGCCGCACCAATACTGCCATTACCACTGGCTGCTCCTACTAATACCCCCGCAACCATACCTGCTAAAATAGGCATACTCATTTTATTCGCTTTTTCAAAACTACGTGCAAGATGTCTCTGTGTGACGTGAGCAATTTCATGACCCACGACAGAGGCAAGTTCACTTTCTGTTTCCGTGGTTAAAAATAGCCCACTGTATACGGCAACTACGCCTCCCGGTGTAGCAAAAGCATTGATTTGTTTTGAATTTATTAGAAAAAAATGAAAGTTCTGGTAAGCATCATCACTATTGGCGACCAGTGAATAACCAACATTTTGAAGATATTCATTAATTTCTATATCATCAATAATATAATGAGAGTTACGTATTTGTGTGGCAACTTTACGACCAATTTGTTCTTCAGCATGAGGTGTAAGAGCGATACTTGAGGAGGCACCAATATCAGGTAACTCAATATCACCAGCATAAAGAGGTTGGAGTAATGTACTACACAATACTAAATAACTATAAAAGGTATATCGCTTTTTCATTGTTTGATTTGTTCCATTTTTTATAAATAATAGGATACGATTATTATGTAGGCAGTCCATTAAGCAAACTACAGAGGCATGATAATGCTAGTTTAATTATGTTATCTACTTAGATTGAAATAACCTACCATATTGGTATATAATTAAAAAGTTTTATCTCTTGATTTATAGGGATTTATTGCTTATAAATCAATGCTAATTTTATAATATATGCTTGTGTATTGTACAGGTATGAATGGATAGAGGCTGCTTTTAGAATGTACAGTATCAAAGAAATTGATGTAAATGAATTGAATCAACAAATTGAATCGCTACCTGATAATGTGAAGTTAATTGATGTACGTACCCCTGCTGAGGTAGCAAGAGGAAAAATAGCAGGCTCAGAAAATTTACCTTTGCATGTTATTCCTCTCAAGGTGAATGACTTTGATAATGACGATAAAATTATTTTTTATTGTCAAACAGGAGCTCGTTCTGCTCAAGCGTGTGCTTTTATGGCATCAAAAGGCATTGATAATGTTTATAATTTGCGTGGCGGTATTGTCACGTGGGCTCAAATGGGTTTTCCTATCACATAAAATCTGAGCAACATTGAATATGTAAGGAGAATCTATACTATCTCTTTTGGCAGACTTGTTATTATTTAGTGAATTATAATAGAATGAATCGCTAAATAAGCTGGTGGTGAGTCGTTTTATAGGCTAGAATCCATTATCACTTATTTATAGTGAATCAATAAATTAACACTTAACAATTCAATGACTCGATAAAAAGAGACGAGGGAATATTAATGGCTGACTTTGATAAAGAATTAGATGCTTCAGGACTAAACTGCCCACTTCCAATTTTACGTGCTAAAAAAGCATTGGCACAATTAGATGTAGGTCAAGTTCTTCATATTATTGCAACCGATCCAGGTTCAGTAAAAGATTTTGAAGCATTTGCTAACCAAACAGGTAATGAACTAATGGAAAGCAGTGAAAATGGTGGTAAATTTGAGTTCTTAATTAAGAAAGCATAATTCTCCATTGAGTTTTAAAAAAGCCCTTTTATTGTTTGTTCAGTAAAGGGCTTTTTTTATTATATTAAAATTTCCAAGTGGCTTGAATACTGAGAATATCTACACTTGAATCAAAATCTCCAATTAATGCCCCACTTTCACCATTGGCGATATTAAATTCTTCATTAATATCAGCATCTTCTACCCATAAATGAGAATATCCCACATCAATACTTAAATTTTTATTGAATATATAACTGGCACCAAAACTTAACCAAGTTCTATCATCCCCTGGAATTCTTGATGTACGATATTTATCATCAATCGGTGTTTCATCATAAGCAACACCCGTTCTTAAAATTAAGTGTGGATTATATTGATATTTCATACCTAATGAATAACGATAAACATCATCCCAATTTTCTTCAACTTGTGTAATAACAGGAACATAATCGCCTTTAACCAATAATTGATCAAAATTACTCCATTCTGTATAGGTAATATCACCCAAAAGCGTCAATTTTTGATTAAATTGGTGGGTCATACTCAGTGATACTGTAGAAGGTGTATCAATATCTGCATCAATATCTTGTTCATTAAAACGTCCACTTACCATTGGATTTGGATTGTAGCGAAGTAAGGGAGATATATTTTTATATTTAACTTTTCCCTTGAGTTTATGAGAAATTTTACTACGATAATGCATCCCTAGTCGTGTGGCAGGAGTATATTGATAAATAAAACCAGCATTATATCCCCATGCCCATGAATCACCGTGCATTTTTGAATGTGCATCGCTTTGACCGAGTAAGGTTTGGTTAATATCCGATTTTAAAGTGGTTTCAAAATATTGAGCATTCGCACCAATGCCAAGAGAGAGTTTATCATTGGCTTTATAAGAAAAAGCAGGATTAATATTGACTGATTTTACTTCAGATTTAGTGGAGGTGTAACGCCCCATCCATGATTTTTTATACTCAGTACCTAATCCAAAAGGGGCATTAATACCTAAACCGATTTTATATTGATGACCAAAGTCTTGTACATAATAAAAATTAGGTACAACAAAGGTATCTCCCGCATTGCCTCCTTCATCTGATCCTGTCAAAATTTTTTGAGTACTTCCTTTATCATTAAATTCAGCATCTGAACTGATAATATGTAGACCTGTTGTGACTTGTGTTCCTTTAAGATAGGTCATACCCGCAGGATTAAAAAAAATGGTGGATGAATCTTCAGCAACTGCTGATGATCCAGCAAAGGCTTGACCCATACCACTGGCACTATTTTCTATAAGTGCAAAGCCAGAGGAAAAACTATGGCTTGATAGGCATAGAGTGGAGATAAATAGTGTGCTTTTCAATGTTGATTGGAATATTGTTTTCATAAAGAAATATTCTCTAAGCTATAGAAGTTATAAGGAAATATTATTTTTGTTGTTAAAAAGTAACAACATTTTTATATTTTGTCGAGTAAATTTTTTAAAAGAAAGAATTATCTCGTATTTTTTATAATAAATAAACTAAAGTATTATAATATTATAATATTATAAGTATATGAAATCAAATGATGTTATCTAGTTTTAAGACAGTCTATTCTTGACTTTTAGCTAAGAACTGTGGAGAATATCATACAATAGTTTATATTAGTTGCAATTTAGCAACATTTTTTGGCGACAATGTTTGACAATAAAATAGAAAATAATAATTTAACTGACATGTAGCCTTTTTTCAAGGAGCTTCTCACCAATGTTTAATAATCGTCTTTTATCGGTCGCAGTGTTTGCGGCAATACTATTACCCACAACAGCCATGGCAACCAATGGTATGTTTATGATGGGTAATGGTACAAAGTCCAATGGCCGTGTTGGTGTAGGTATTGCGATGGCAGATAGTGCTGTTTCTGGTGCTGATAATCCCGCTGCTATGGTTCGTGTTGGCAATCGCTTTGATTTTGGTCTTCAGATATTTACGCCTGATAGAAAGGCAGAGGTGTCGGGTAATTCAGGTCATCCTCTTTCTCACCTTCCTGATAATCCTTTTCGTATGCCTACTTCTTATGATTTTAAAGAAACAGGTAATAATGACGGACGCTTCTATATTCCTGAAGGTGGTTTGAATTATATGCTCCGTGAGGACATGTCTATTGGTTTGGTTGTTGTTGGTACGGGAGGAATGAATACTAATTATGATGGTATTATGATGTTTAATGGCATGGCATATCCTCATGAAACAGGTATTAATGTTGAGCAAGTAAGAATATTACCCACTCTATCCTACAAAATTAATAACCAGCATTCGGTAGGTATTTCCTTACAGATGGCTTATCAACAATTTAGTGCGTGGGGATTAGATGGTTTTACAGGCACAAGCTCTATGCCTGTTCCTTCTCCTCCTGGCCCTCAAGGTTTTGTTTTTGATCCACAAATGTCACAAGCACCCGATAGGTTAAATAGAAAAGGACGTGATGACGCATGGGGCTTTGGTGTTTCTTTAGGTTGGCAAGGACAGTTGACTGATCGATTGAGTATGGGTGTGGTCTATAATTCTAAAATTGATATGGATGAATTTGATGATTATAAGGGATTGTTCGCTGAAGATGGTAGCTTAGATGTTGCAGAGAGTTATGGTATTGGTTTGACTTATCAAGCAACCGACGCTTTGTTGTTAGGTTTTGATGTGCAGCAAATTAATTATAGTGATGTTGATTCTATTGGTAATTCATTACAAAGCGGTAATGGTGGCATGGATATGATGAATCCTGCTTATTACTTAGGAACAGACAATGGTTCAGGTTTTGGTTGGGATGATATGACGGTTTATAAATTAGCCGTTGAATATCGAATGAATGAACAGTTAACACTCCGTGCTGGTTATAGTCATGCAGATCAGCCTATTTCTAAAGATCAAACCATGTTTAATATTTTAGCACCTGCTGTGATAGAAGATCATGTTTCTATTGGTATGTCTTATATCTTACCTCATGGTAGTGAAATTTCTATGTTCTATATGCATGCTTTTGAAAATAAAGTTAAAGGTAGTGATTCAATACCTGCTGCGTTTGGTGGTGGTGAAGCAGATATTAAAATGCATCAGGATGCTATTGGTATTGCTTATGGTTGGAATTTTTAATATTTTTTTGCTCCATATAAAAGGGGGCTTTAAGTCCCCTTTTTTGATCTAAAAATATAATAAATAAGCTGTAAATTCGTATCATGAATTTTTTTATTAAAATATAGGTAAAATTAAATTATGTATCATTCTTTATGGAAAAAATATTTTTTCTTTGTTCTATTAATAATTTTTTCAAATATTATTCAAGCGGAAAACTTAAAACCTTTTGTATTAGCCAATTCAGTGAATACAGATATGCTCCAAACAGTCACGCAAATAAAAAATAAATTACTTTCCAATGGTTTTGAAGTTATTGGTGAATATTCGCCTTATAAAGAAGCGACTATTATTATTGTTACCAATAATGACTTAAAAAAGAATGCGTTAAAAACAGAATATGGTGCTTATGGAGCAATACAACGTATTGCTGTGACTGATGTGGCAGGTGTTATTCAAGTGACTTATACCAATCCTGTTTATATGGCAACAGCCTATCGTATGAAAGGTAATATGGAGCAAGTCGCGGCTCATTTAAAAAATGCCTTGGGTGAGAAAAAAACGTATGGTTCTAAAAAAGGACTGTCACCTAAGAAATTAGCTAATTATCACTATATGTTTTCTATGCCTTATTTTGATGATCCTGATCTATTAGCGGATCATGGTAATTATGATCAAGCTGTACAAAAAGTGAAAGCTGGTTTGTTGGCTCAGAAAGGGGGTATTTCTAAAGTGTATCAGTTAGAAATTTCAGGTAAAAAACAAATGGTTATTGGTGTCGCAATGACGGAAGGCATGAGTAATGATAAAACTATTATGAAGGAAATCGATTTTCAAGATATTCGTGCGAGTGCTCACTTACCTTATGAAATACTCATTCACGAAAATGGTAAAGTGTATGCACTCAATGCCAAGTTTAGAATTGCAATTAATTTCCCTGATTTAGCGATGACAGGTGATCACAGCTTTATGGGTATAATGGATTCTCCTGATGCCATTAAAAAAGCATTAAGTCTTGTTGCTGGGAAACAAGTAAGAAAAACTTCCAATTCAGGTGGTTTTGGGTTTTAATAGTCCAGTGTTATAGTATTGGCTGAGAACATTCAGCCAATTTAGCAGAAATTTTATCTGCTTTTTTATTTTTTAATAATATGATGATTCATGATCAAATTACCCGCATCACGTACCATACTCTCTATTATCCTACTCTTATTGTTTTTTGTATTTTTAGTGGGTATTCTTTTTGTTACAAATCTATCTTTTTCGGTTTGGGAACAATTACAGCAAAAGCCTAGTTGGCTTATCTGGACATATCTGGTTATTATTTTCTGTATTTTTTTAGTCTTTGGGCGGATTATTGGGCATTTTTTATGGCCTAAAAAAAATCGTTTATTGAAAGAAAAAAAGAATAAAGTGGTTAATAATATCAGTGCAACGACACAACGTTTAGAAGATATTGGTTTAAGTATTACAAGTGATACTCCTAATAATAAGCAAGATGATACAGCATCGACTCAAAAAAACAATCAGTCGCACTCATCTCCCAATTTATTAGAAAATAGTGATGAATTACTGGATAAATGGGAACATGATTTTGAATCCTCTGCCGAATTAATGGCAATTAAGGCAGAGTTGAGTGATTATGAACAGCGAAAATCACAGAAAATACTGTATTTATCATTATTTGGTGATATTAGTTGTGGTAAAAGTTCAGTTATTAAGGCGTTAATTGCCGTTAATTCTGATGTAGAGCAAAAAGAAGAGATTGAAACCAATGTTATGGGTGGTACGACTCGTGAAATTATTCATTATCATTGGTCTATTAAAGATAATGATAGTGAATATCCTATCATTTTAACAGATATGCCCGGCTTAAATGAGCAATTTGCTCTATTAGATATGATGTCCACTGAAGAAATGCAACGTGCTCATATTGTTATTTATTTATGCGATGGCGATTTAACCGCAACTCAATTTGAAGAATTAAAAGCACTCTTATTATTAAAAAAACCATGTTTAGTTGCACTCAATAAAGCAGATCGTTATCATCAAGAAGAGTTGTTACTGCTTATTGAACGTATTAAAAAACGTCTTAGTGAGATCGATTCTGAACAAACAGTGCCAGTATGTACCATAAGTGCTGGTGCTATGAGAGAATATATCCGTGTGACACCTGATGGAGATGAACAAAGAGTGCAACGTCCCATAGCACCTGATGTGCAGTCACTTTATGAGCAATTAGTCAATATGATGCACATTTATAATGTGGATGAGTTAGAATTATTGCGTGAAAAGTCTGTAGCACAGATGGTTAATAATAAGTTAGACCAAGTTGAGGCAGCACATAAACGTACTCAAAGTCTTAATATGGTGAGCAGTTATACCAAAAAAGCAGTGGTTGCTTCAATGGCAACAATCAGTCCAGGGACTGATATTCTAGTACAGGGCTATCTTGGTATACAAATGATTAAAGACTTATGTAAAATTTATGATGCTCAAGCCACAGATATTGATGCTAATAAGCTACTTGAATTAATAAAATCACGTATGGATAAAACCTTACCTTTATTGTTAGCAATAGCAGGTAATGGACTCAAAGCATTTCCTGGTATTGGTACCGTCTCGGGTGGTTTAATGCATGCTGTGGCGTATGGAATGATCTTTGATACTCTAGGGCATTCTGTCGCTAGAACATTAGAAGTAACAGGTGAATTATCACCGGTATTAATTAGTGATTTGTATGAGGAGCAATTGAGTGAAAATATTGAATCGCGCACAAAAGATTTTATCAAATTGGCACTCAAACTCCGCAACAGTGATAAATAAAAATTATCATCAATTTTTTGATAAAAAATCATCCTCTTCTAAGCACCCAGAAGAAAGTGAAGACTTGGATACTTATAATAATACCCATGGTGATGATCACCTCAGTATTGCTAAGGAAAGTTTGAATACGTTATTACACGATAAGCGAGTACCTAAGCAGGTAAGAGAATCTTTGCAAGATGATTTTCAGCAAGTTGAAAAAATGTTGGAAAAAATTGAACATGAGCATATTCATATCTCTGTATTAGGGCGTGTCAGTGTCGGTAAATCTTCATTATTGAATGCCTTAGTAGGCAAAGAGGAATTTTCGACCAGTCCCTTACACGGTGAAACTCGTAATAGCAATTTTGCCCATTGGCAAGAATATGAGGAAGGTGGCGTTTATTTTATTGATACCCCTGGTATTAATGAGGTAGAAGGTGAGCAACGCGCTAAAATGGCACATGAAGTAGCGGCTCGTTCAGATGTGATTTTATTTGTCTTAGATGGTGATATTACTGATACTGAATATCAGGCACTTAAACAAGTGGTGTCTGAATCCAGACCTGTTGTATTAGTCTTGAATAAAATTGATCGCTATACCCAAAAAGAAAAACAAATATTATTGGATAATTTAAGCTTACGTGTAACAGGTCTAGTGGATGCCGAAAATATTATTTTGGCTTCATCAACCACAGTACAAAAACATTATATTATCGTAGATGATCAAGGGAATGAAACAGAAACAACAAAAGAGGTACCCCCTGATATTGAGGATCTAAAAAGTTGTTTATGGTCCATTGTAAAGGGTGAAGGAAAAACACTGGCTGCTATTAATGCCAGCTTATTTGCAGGTCATTTATCTGATCAGGTCAGTCATCGCATGATGGCAGTACGTAAAGATGTGGCTGATAAGCTGATTCATACGTATTGTATTTCTAAAGGGATTGCTGTAGCGGTTAATCCAATACCCATAGCCGATTTAATGGCGGCTGCTTTGGTTGATGTGACTTTGATAGTACATTTATCCAAAGTGTATGGCTTGCCTTTGAGTCAATCAGAAGCAGGTCAACTGATTAAAACGATTGCAGGTCAGATGATATTATTGTTAGGTACAATTTGGACCATTAATTTTTTATCCAGTGCCTTAAAATTGGGAACAGGGGGTCTATCCACTATTTTTACAGCATCCGCACAAGGAGCGGTTGCGTATTATAGTACGTTAGTCGTTGGAAAAGCAGCACAAAAATATCTTCGTCAAGGAAAATCATGGGGTGAAGGGGGTGCAAAAGAAGCAGTACGTTCTATTTTGGATTCTCTTGATCGAGATTCAATATTGAAACAGGCAAAAGATGATATAATGGTACGCCTAAAAGCAGGAATGTAGTAATCAATGAATACTATGGAAAAAAAATATTTTCATATTTTATCTGAGTTAGATGAAGCTGATCAAAATAGTGTATTGTCTTTTGCTGAGTTTTTATTGGCTAAGGCAAAACAAGAAGGTCGATTATTAACCATAGAAGAGCCTTTACATATTCCAAGGCCAGAAAAAGAGCGAGTCATTGCAGCCATTAAGCGTCTATCGGAAACGTATCCAATGATAAAGAAAAATACAATGCTTGATGAAACGGCTTCTTTGATGTCAGCTCATCTTCTTAAAGGGCGTGATGCTGTTGACGTTATTGATGAATTGGAAATTTTATTTCAAAAACATTATAAAAAATTGTTGCAAAGCAAAGTGAACTAATTAATAACACTGGTTTTGTGTTTATTAAATGAATTATTATAGGATTATTAGTGTGTTATGTTAGATCTTTTTAATCGTTGGTTTCAGAGACATTTCTCTGATCCTCAAGTTGTTTTTTTAGTCGTTTTTTTAATTCTTTCCTTTACAATTGTGATTACTTTTAATGATACTCTGACACCTGTTTTTGCTGCAATTGTCATTGCTTACTTACTAGAAGGTATCATAGTACTTTTTAATCATTGGTTTCATAATCGCCTGATTTCAGTCATTCTTGTTTTTGTGGCATTTTTGACGGTATTAATGTTAACTCTTTTTGTAATAACACCTCTTTTATGGGAACAAATAACGGATTTAATTAGAGATACGCCTATTTATATTGAACGTGGCAGGCAATTAATTTTACAACTGCCTAACCATTATAATTTTATTTCTGAAGAGGCTGTTTTAGAAATTTTTTCATTAATTCAATCTGAAGCGACAGCAATGGGTAAGCATGTTTTAACCTTATCTATTAATTCTATTCAAAGTAGTATTACCATTATGATTTATCTCATTCTTGCTCCTTTATTAGTCTTTTTCTTTTTAAAAGATAAAGATAAAATTCTTGGTTGGTTTTTACATTTTTTTCCTAAAGATACTCAATTATCAACGCAAGTCTGGCGTGAAATGGATCAACAAATTGGTAATTATGTACGTGGTAAATTTTGGGAAATTACCATTATTTCTGCCTTTTGTTTTACAACTTTTTCATTTTTAGGTTTAAAGTATGCCTTACTCATTTCAGTGATAGTCGGCTTATCAGTAGTTGTCCCTTATATTGGGGCAACAGTTGTCACTATTCCAGTAGCTCTTATTGCTTTCTTTCAATGGGGTTGGACGGCTGATTTTGCTTGGTTAATGTTTGCTTATGGTATGATTCAAGCGTTAGATGGTAATGTGATTGTGCCTTTATTATTTTCAGAGGTTGTTAATCTTCACCCCGTTGCGATTATTGTGGCTATTTTATTTTTTGGTGGTTTATGGGGTTTTTGGGGAGTATTTTTTGCAATACCATTAGGCACGTTGGTCAGTTCAGTCATTACAGCGTGGCCATCACTCTCTCAAGAGACTGTTGATGTTGTATTATAATGTTTTAATTTTTGTATTGCTTAGTGTTATTTCTCATAGTAAAGCAGATGATTTATTTGAAGAAAATTTATATTATAAATTAAGTTATAGAGGTGTTCTAACATCAATGATATGGGCTGATCTGGCTGATATTAAAATGACTGCATTAAGCACTGATAATAAAAATATACATCAATTTGAGCTTTATTTAACGACAGAACATTATAATAAAGCAGAATTATTTCACCCTGTTCGCTATATTTATCGCTCTACCATTGATGCAAATCAACATAAAACCCTTAAAATTGAAGAAAAGGATACGGGAAAAAATAATAGTATGGATATGCTTTGGTTGGATTGGCATAATAAAACAACTCATACATTTGTGCAATGTAAAACAAATCAGCCATGCTATCATTTAGAAAAATTTAAACATTTATCATTTTTTGATGATGATATTATGTCACTGATGTATAAAGATTTAGGTGACACTATAGACACAAAACAGGTATTAGATCCTTTGTCTCTCATTTATGCTTTACGAAAGAATGATTTTATGCCCAGTGATATAATGCTAAAAAAAATACCTCTTGTTGTCTCAGATAATATACGAATGTATTTTATTGAACAGTCTGTGGAAAAATTTAAATTTCGCAAGAAGATTATCTCTGGATTAAAATTTAAATTTTATAGTCCAGAAAAAAAGGATAAATTCTATTATATTTGGCTCAGTGATGATAAAAATAGAATTCCGTTACGCATTAGTATGGAAACTCCTTTAGGACAATTAAAAATTTCTTTAATGGATATTTAAAGATTTTTAGTTTCAACTCATCACTCCTTCCTAAATAATTAATTACATAAATTACCCTTTATTTTCAGTATTTTTACATTAAATCTGTTACTATTAAACGTTGTATCTGTCTAATTGTTTTTCAGGATTAAAATTTATGGTTCGAATTTTTAAACATTATATTCCACTTAGTTTGATTATATCAGGCGTTTTAGAGGCATTTGCTTGTTATCTTTCTGTGCCTTTGGCACGTTATCTAAATTCTTATGACTCTAATATCCATTTTTTTAATTACACATCTTTAATATTTATGTTGGTTGTTATTTTTTCAATGTCAGCAGCAGGTTTGTATAATCGACATTTACGTGAAAATTTTAAAGAAGTAATCTTTAGAATTATTTTTGTTTTAATTCTTGTTTTTTTTATTATGAGTTTCCTATTTTATTTATATCCTATTTTATTTACAGCTCGAACATCATTTGTTTATGCTTTAATTATTACAGGCATGATGTTATTTTTAAGTCGAACATTGCTTTATTTAACGATTGAACATGATTATTTTAAACAACGTGTGATTGTTTTTGGAGCAGGGAAAAAAGCGTCTCACATTAAAGAAATACGTCGTAAATCAGACAAGAGAAATATTAAGATTATAGGTTTTATTGCAGTAGAGGATGAACAATGTCTTGTTGATAAAAACAATTTAATTAATACGCCCAATGGATTACTAAATTATGTTGTTGAACATCATATTGATGAAGTTATTGTTGCTCTTGATAAAAATGATATCAAGGTTCCTGTTGATGAACTTTTGGAGTGTAAGGTTAATGGTATTGTAGTATTAGATATTTTAACATTTTTTGAGCGTCAGACAGGGCGTATTAAACTGGGCACATTAAGCCCTACTAATTTAATTTTTTCAGATGGTTTTGTACAAAGACGCTTTGATCAATTTATAAAACGTTGTTTTGATATTATTGCCTCTATTTTGTTATTGTTGGTCACTTGGCCTATTATGATTGTGACAGCATTGGCTATTTTAATGGAATCACACTTTAAAGGCAGTGTTTTTTATAAACAAAAGAGAGTGGGTTTGTTTGATGAAAATTTTGAAGTCATTAAATTTCGTAGCATGGGAATGGATGCTGAAAAAGATGGTGCACAATGGGCTCAAGAAGTTGATCCTAGAGTCACAAAAGTAGGTAATATTATCCGTAAGTATCGAATTGATGAATTACCACAACTATTTAATGTCTTAATGGGAAATATGAGCTTTGTAGGACCAAGACCT
This sequence comes from Gammaproteobacteria bacterium, assembly GCA_023144715.1. GTDB lineage: Bacteria > Pseudomonadota > Gammaproteobacteria > GRL18 > GRL18 > GRL18. The sequence continues at coordinate 18,790 of JAGLFC010000008.1, forward strand.
GAACGTCCTGAATTTGTTAAAGAATTATCTCAAGCAATTGAATATTATGATATAAGGCATTATATTAAACCAGGAATCACTGGTTGGGCACAAATATGTTATCCCTATGGTGCGACTCAATATGATACTCGCAATAAATTAGAATATGATTTGTATTATATGAAAAATTATAGTATTTTTTTAGATATTATGATTTTATTGCAAACTATTCAGGTGGTTTTATGGCGCCAAGGGGCAAGATAGTTTTATTTTTTTTAGCGATAATAATTAACATATTTTATGATGAGTGATATTGTTTTTACTTATCAGTATGATTTTTATAGTTATTTGTTTGCAAGTATTGCTTATGCTCTATTGTTATTAATCAGTCTTTGGAGTATAAAGCAATATCGTTCTGGTTTTATTTTTTTTATTGCTGTTTTGATCTCATTTATTTGGTCAGCCTATACTAGCTATACCATTATCCATGACGAGTTTTATATTTCAGATACCATCCCCCTTGAAACATTACGTAATTTAACATGGTTTATTTATCTATTATCTATGTTGGCGAGGCTTGAACAAAAACCTGAACAAGCCGAATGTTTGGATAAAACAAGTATTTTTTATTATTTAAAATATTTTAAAATCACATTTTTATACCCCTCAAGTTATTCAATTATTCTTATTGTGAGTACATTATTTGCTTTTATAAGTGAATTAAGTCCTACTTTAATGCTGACTCTTAATAATATTATTGGCATAGATTTTAGGATTTTATCCCATATTTGTTTTGCCATTATTGGTTTAATTCTTATTGAGCAATTATATAGAAATACTTTATCTGAGCAACGCTGGGCCATAAAATTTATGTGTTTAGGTTTGGGAGGGCTTTTTGCCTATGATTTTATTATTTACAGTAAATCATTATTATTTACTACACTTGATTTTACTTTGTGGAATTCAAGAGGTTTTGTTAATGCTTTGGTGGTTCCACTATTAGCTATTTCACTGATTCGTTTACAAGATACATCACGTGCTTATACCCTTTCTAGAAAAGTTATTTTTCATACAACCACTTTAGTTGGCACAGGATTTTATCTAATTTTTATGTCGATGGTTGGTTTTTATATTAAATCTTATGGAGGTAATTGGGGTGATATTGCCCAAATTATTTTTATTTTTCTCGCTTTATTATTATTAATTGTATTGATGTTTTCAGGTGTAATACGAGCAAAATTTAAAATTTATTTTAATAAGCATTTTTTTCATTATCGTTATGATTATCGTGAAGAATGGCTTAATCTGAGTCAAAAATTAGCCACACTGGATTCATTGCATAAATTACCTCATTTAATGATTAAAACACTGGTTGATTTAGTGGACAGTTCAGGAGGAGGCTTATGGATAAAAAATGATTTTGGGGATTATTATCGTGCAGAAAATTACCAGCTAAATTTACATGATATGGATTTAGATGTAATCTCACGACATGACGCATCACTTAAATTTTTACAGGATAAACAATGGGTTATTGATTTACATGAATATGTGAATGAGCCAGAAATTTATGAGCAAGCCAATTTAGAGCATTGGATAAACCCTAAAAAAAATATTTGGTTATTAGTTCCTCTTTTACAACAGAATAAACTGATTGCTTTTATTGTTTTAGCAAAACCACGGATATCAAGAACACTTAATTGGGAAGACCATGATATGCTTAAAACATTTGGTATGCAGTTGGCTAATGCTTTTGCTCTTAAAATTACCAGTGAAGAATTATCAACTGCAAGACAATTTGAGGCTTATAGTCGTCTTTCTGCTTTTGTTATTCATGATTTGAAAAACTTATTAGCTCAGGTTTCTTTAATTGTAAAAAATGCTGAAAAACATAAAACCAATCCAGAATTTATTGATGATGCAATTGAAACATTAGAAAATGTTGTTGAAAAAATGCAAAAGTTGGTCAGCCAATTAAGACAACGTAATGTGCCTGATGTCTGTCGTCAATTTAATTTGGTGAGTATTATTAGTGATATTATGAAACAACAATCACAGCAACTGCCTGCTCCAAAGTTTCAATCAATAATAAATCATTGTATGATAGTTGGAGAACAAGAAAAAATATCAGCAGTCATCGGACATTTAGTACAAAATGCTCAGGATGCAACTTCAGATGAAGGTTTAGTTACTGTGAAATTACTTAATGATAATGAGTCAGCCATCATTAAAATCATTGATAATGGTTGTGGTATGGATGAAAAATTTATTTCAGAACGCTTGTTTAAACCATTTGATACGACGAAAGGTAATGCTGGAATGGGAATTGGTGTCTATGAGGCAAAAAATTATATCTTAAAACATTCAGG
>JAGLFC010000080.1 GCA_023144715.1 Gammaproteobacteria bacterium
TGGTCATCACATTTAAAGACCAGCCTGTTAATTGAGAAGCGAGCTTAATGTTTTGACCATTTCGACCAATGGCTTGAGAAAGTTGTGATTCATCAACGGCAATATCCATTGAATGACTTTCTTCATCCACAATAATAGATTTTACTTCAGCAGGTGACATCGCATTAATCACAAATTGTGCATTATTTTCATCCCAGAGAATAATATCGACTCGTTCTCCTGCTAATTCATTAGAGACTACTTGCACTCTTGAACCACGCATTCCCACACAAGCACCCACTGGATCAATTCTTTCATCATGTGCTTCAACGGCAATTTTTGCTCGTAAACCAGGGTCTCGAGCCGCATTATGAATTTCAATAAGACCTTCACCAATTTCAGGTACTTCAATATTAAATAAAGCTTTTAGATAATCGGGCGAAATACGTGTTAAATTAAGTTGCGGTCCACGTGTTTGGGTCTTTACTTCATAAAGATAACCTCTAATACGATCACCATTACGCACAGGCTCTCTAGGAATCATCTCTTCACGTTTAATAATGGCATCAATATTACTGCCAATATCCACAATAACACTGCCACGTTCAATACGCTTGACTGTACCTGAAAGCATTTCACCAATACGTAATTGATATTCATCAACCACTTTTTTGCGTTCAGCTTCTCTTACTTTTTGTACAATGACTTGTTTTGCCGTTTGTGCTGCAATACGTCCAAATGTGACTGATTCAATACTTTCTTCAATAAAATCACCTGCGACTAAATCAGGATGTTCTTCTATAGTGCGAGATAAAAGTGCCTGTTTATCATAATGTTCAAAAGGTTCGGTTTCATCATCCAGAATCTGCCAGCGACGAAATGTTTCATAGCTACCACTCATTCTATCAATGGTCACTCTGACATCAATTTCTTTACCGCTCTTTTTCTTGGTTGCAGATGCTAAGGCACATTCAAGTGCTTCAAAAATAATTTCTTTTTCAATCCCACGTTCATGTGAGACAGCATCAACGACCAGCAGAATTTCTTTGCTCATACTTTTACCTTAAATAATTTAAACATATTCACGATTTAAAATTGTGCCACTATATTTGCTGAATCAATATCCGAAAACGCAACACTTAACACATGATCTTCTTTTTTATCTTCTATATTAAAAATAATAGAATTTCCTTCAATTGCCTGTATCGTTCCTTTAAATTTTCGTTGACCATTTTCAAGCTGAGGTCGTATAGTTTTAAATTTAACGTGTTCCCCAATAAACTGTCCATACTGAGTCAATTTAAATAAAGGCCGATTTAATCCGGGAGAAGATATTTCCAATGAATATTCATTGATAATGGGATCTTCTACATCCAAAACAGCACTGAGTTGACGACTGACTTTAGCACAATCTTCAACCCCCACACCCTCTTCTTTATCAATATAGATACGTAATATAGAGTGACGACCCTGAGAGATAAATTCTAAGCCAACAAATTCATACTCCATAGAATTGACAACAGGCTCTAATAAATTTTCCAGTTCTTGTGTTTTAACGGCCATAAACGTTATTGTTCACTTATTTATTCTCATTATTTAAGAGAATCGTATTAAAAAAGAAAGAAAAAATAATCTTCCACAAATAAAAAATGGGCTCAAGGCCCAATTTAAAAAATTCTAATAGTGACCTGACCAGTCATTCAGGTGGCTAGATTATAGGGATATATTAGTTCCATAGCAAGTTCTTTTTCTCGCATTATTGTATTAGACTTTGAAACGCTAAAAGTAAATCTTTGGGGGTAATAATACCGACCAGTTTTTTCTGAGTATCCAATACAGGAATATGATGAATATTATGCTTATAAAACAATTCAAACAGGTCTAAAATATGCTGTTCTTGATTAATAGAGACTACTGTTTTTGACATTAAATGCCCTGCATATTCTGGCTTATTCGTATAAGGCTTATTTGTTTTTGTGATAAAGTGAGTTAATTGCATTTTTAAACTGGATTGATCTTGAAATTTAATTTGATTTAAAAAATCACTCAAGCTGACAACACCTAATACATGCCCTACTTTATCGACTACAGGGAAAGCATGAACACGCTGATCCATCATTAATGTCCAAATATGTTCTACATCGGTATCATAATCAACTGTCATCACTGAAGAAGTCATTATATCTTGGCATAATACATCGCCCACACTCTTTTTAACGGTGTGCATTAAAGACAGGTTAAACAATTTGGTTAAATCATCTTCCGAAACATCAACAAAAACATCCATTTCAGTTAAAGCACTTTGCAAATCAGAGCGACGAATTAAATTAAGTGGTTCTGTCTGTGAGCTATTATTCTGTGAAGTCTTCTGCACGTTATTCACATCTTTTATACCATTAGGATAGTGGCGGTTTGCTAATAAGTTATTGATGATTAATGCCCAAACTAACATCACTAGTAAATTGATTGCAATAGGGGTTAGCATATACCAATAGCCCAGATCGGTAATGGCACTGCCACCCACCACTGCTGTCAAAGCCGTTGCTCCTCCTGGGGGATGTAAGGAGCTAGTGAAATACATGGCAAAAATAGCCAGTGACACAGCCAACGAAGCTGCTATTATGGGATCATTGACTAATTTAGCCACAGATATACCAATAAAGGCTGATAATAAATGTCCAATAACAAATGACCACGGTTGTGATAAAGGTCCATTGGGTACGGCAAATAATAATACTGCGGATGCTCCCATTGAAGCAACCACCCACGGCAATGCTTGAGGAGCTAAAAACTGTTGGCTGATCAGCATAATAAGCACAATACTTACTAAACCTGCTAAGGCAGAAATTAATTTTTCATTTAACGATACAGTTGAAGCTTTAGGAGCAAAAAGTTTTAGATAGTTTATTAGCATAGACATTTTAGTGTATGAACATTATAAAAAAATATTATTTTTTAAGCCATTGTCCTGATTGAGATTGATACATCCAACCTGATGATATTTTTTTAATCCAAGTTTTACTGAATGTTTTTTGAATATCATTTTTCCATTCTGGATGTCCATTGGCATTCGCAATTTCAGCATAAAGTTTACGTCGATCATTATTTTCAGCATCAATCAATTTTTTAGCCGTTGATTTTTTCTTCACTGATAAGCCTTGACTGCTCACACTGGCGATCAGACCATTATGAGTAAAACCAATATTCCCTGAACGATAATAAGGCAATAATTTAGACTGACGTTTTTCCATATTACTACGAATAGAGCGTATTTTAGAAGAGTTAATAGAAAGATTTGCCTGAGCTGCTTGTACCGAAGGAATGATAAATTCAAGCACAGTTAAGACTATTTTTTCTACAGGATTATCCTTTAAATCAAGGCTACTTTGATTATTTTCTGTATGTGTTTCATTAATAATAGGCGTATTCGTATCACTAGAATCTAATACATCATCAATAATCTGTTCAGCCACTTTTTCAGCTTCAGCAGCAGGAAAGTAAATATTAATAGTGACACAAGACATCAGTATGACAGTCATTAATAGAATGATGACAAGTTGATGAAAGCGAACAACTGAATCATTAAGCATAATTTCTATTTCCTATCGTTAATAATAACTCTTATAATACTTCATTTTATAGTAGCAGAACAGGATAAAAATTTTTTATAATGGTCAGTAACGTTACTATTTTTTAAAAGAGGAATAAAAATGGAACCTTATGGTATTATTATGACAGTATTTATTGGTTCATTGTCTGGATGGTTTGCGGGTTTAATTTTAAAAGGTAAAGGAAAAGGCTTCTGGCTGAATACACTCATTGGTATTATTGGTGCCTTTGTAGGTAATTACTTCTTTCAGTTAATTGATTTTTCTATTGGCACAGGTCTTATTGGCACAGTGTTTACTTCAACAACGGGTGCCGTCATTTTATTATTTATCGTCAACCTTTTGAAAAAAGCATAATCATTTATTTTAGGATACTATTAATTCCTTCAATGTGATCCAAGCTGACAGATTTAGTGAAACTATCATCCACCAAGCCTTTAATATCAGCACTTTTTACCAAATCATATTTCAACATTAAATCTGCCATATACAACATTTCATCTTGTTTTGGAGTATATTGGTCAAAAACAATACGGTTTTTAGGCTGTGTAAACACATAACGAATCAGATCTTCACTTTGATTCCAATACTTTGCCGCCACACGAATGGCATCATCCATATTTTGATCCGCCCATTTACCTGAACGAACGGATGCTGAGACTAATTGCTTAACTACCGCTCTATCTTCATCAATAAGACTTTGTTTTACGACCATCACATTACAAATAAAACCCGGCCAAACATCTTCTACATAATGTAATAAACTTGCATCACCACTTCTGAGTGTTTGTGCGGCAAAAGGCTCACCCACATAATAGGCATCCAGAGATCCTGATATGAGAGCCGATGCCATATCAGGTGGGTTCATTTCCACGATTTTAACTTCACCTTGTAAACCCTGTTTTTCTAATAAATGTAATATACTTAAATTATGCCCCGAATAACGCATGGGAATCGCAATCGTTTTACCTTTAAGATCCGCTAATGTTTTTACTTTTAAATCTTTGCGTGTCACCAATGTGCTTTCATGGCGATTACCAATATACACCACTTTAATATCTTCAGCCTGCTGTCTTAACACAATCGACAAAGGGGCAATCATAAAGCCTGCTTGTATTTCATCATGGCGTAAGGCTTCTGCCATTTCTGCAAAGGAAGAAAATTTTAATGATTTAAAACGAATCCCACTGCCTTCTAAAGTCGCATAATCAAGTAATGGTGCGGCAAGATTAGTCACCACAGGCATATAACCAATATAAACCGTTTTTCTATCACCGCTTTCTATATTAAGTTGCTGGTGAAACACAGTAATTAACACCAACCAACCAAAAAAAAACGCAATAGTTCGCCACACATTAAACGGCATAATTAACACCTAACATTAAATAAAGTTCATCTCTTAATTCTCGTAAACCATCCACTTTTTCAATATTTCTTGGATGTGGAAAGTCTAATTTTCGATCTAATACCACATTATTGGGTGCATTACCCATGACCACCACTCTATCAGCCATGACTAAGGCATCATCAATATCATGTGTGACCACCACAATGGTTTTTTTAATAAACTGATGCATATTGACCACTTCTTCACGCATTTTTAAATGGGTCAAAAAATCCAGACCACTAAAAGGTTCATCCATAATTAACAATTCAGGATTCACCACAATAGCACGGGCAAGTTCGGCTCTGCGTTGCATACCGCCTGATAACTGATGTGGATAATATGATTCAAAGCCCTCTAATTCGACCATATCAATATATTCTTGAATGGTATCAGTTTTTTCTTGTTCATTATTCAAATGTCTTAAACCTAATTCAACATTTTCCCAAACAGTCATCCAAGGCAATAAACCATTATGTTGAAATACAAAAATATAATCGGAACTGGGTTCTATAACAGGCTGATCATCAATTAAAATTTTTCCTGACGTAGCACTTTCAAAACCCGCCACCATCCGTAATAAGGTGGATTTACCGCAACCTGAAGGACCTAAAATACAGACCATTTCTCCATCTTGAAATTCCAAGCTGACATGTTCAAGTACGGTAATTGTTTTTTTTGTGGTATGAGCATCATTAGTGCGCTCATTGTAACGACGATTAAGGTAACGTTTAGCAACATCCTGAATTAAAATTCTACCCATTTATGACTCCTTATTCCAAGCAATTGAATCAATAGCGGCTAAGCGTAACATAATCAAATCAAGCATTACTCCAATCATACCAATCACAATCATACCGACCATAACAATATCCATACGCAAAGCATTACGAGCATCCAAAATTAAATAACCCAAACCCGATTGCACCGCAATCATTTCAGCAGCCACCACCACTAACCAAGCAATTGCAATGGTTAAACGTAAAGCCGTTAATACTTCGGGCAAGATAGCAGGAATAATTACTTTTTTAATAATTTCTTGTTGGCTAAAATTAAAATTAGAGGCGACATGAAAGTACACAGGATTAATACTGCTCACAGCCATCGTTGTGGCAACCACTAAAGGAAAGAAGCTAGATAAGAAAATTAAAAAGATAGCAGGCTTATCGCCAATACCAAACCATAGCATTGCCAAAGGTATCCATGCTAAAGGAGAAATAGGACGCAAAAACTGAATAATAGGGTTCACTAATTGCCTCACCAGTGTCATACGTCCCAACATAATGCCCAATGGAATACCTAATAATACAGCCAAATAAAAACCAACCGTTACACGATACAAACTCGCCACAACGTGTTGTAATAATGTACCATTATTAAACAATTCAATAGCACTGTTTAAGACTAATATCGGCGAGGGAAACACCTGATCGCTAAAATTTCCAAAATGCGTGAACACCGCCCATAAAATAATTAACAATGAAAACGACAATAATGAAAGCAGTAGTGATTTATTTTTCATGATGTGGTAACAACTTCTTTTGCTAAAGCACGGTATTGCTTAACGGCCTTACAGTCATCACCTGCATAATTAATAACAGGTTTGTGCATAATTTGGGCTTCCTGAATTTTATTATCTATTTCTATAATGGTTTTATATATTTTATCATTAAACTGCTTATTAAGTTGATTAAAAATGACTTTAGCAGCCGTATTACTGGAATCAAATAAATTAATCAATACATGATAAGGTAATTGATAATGATATTTTTCTTCTATTGTTTTAATAATTTTTTCTACTTCTGTGACACCATTCATAGAAAAATATTCACACTGTGTTGGGACAATAACAAGATCGGCTGCCATTAAACCATTTAAAGTAAAAAACTCCATTGAAGGTGGCGTATCAATTAAAATATAATCATAATCTTTGCTAATCTTTTTTAATTGATTTTTTAATAAAAGCTCAAAACCTTTTTTTTGCATATAATATTTAGGGAATAAATTCATATCATGATTAGAGGGTAATAACCATAAGTTTTTACTATAGTGTTTGATGACACTGGCAATATTATCTTGCCCTGTTTGTACCAATTGATAAAAAGAAACATCTTTATCATAGCCTAAAGAAAGAGTTAAATTTGCCAAAACATCAAAATCCACTAATAAGACTCGTTTATTTTTTTCTGCTAAGGCAGCTCCTAAATTAATACAGGTGGATGTTTTTGCAACCCCTCCTTTTTGATTACAAATCGCAATAACTTGTGCCTGATTGACTATATCATTCTTGTGCAATTCTACCGCTGATTCTTTATGTGTTTCGACAATAAAAATATGCTGACAATGTGAACATTTCAGTTTTACTATAGGTCGATTTAACAACTCTGGTTTGACTTTATATCGTGTATGGCATTTATCACAAGAAATAATCACGATGAATCCTTAACTTATTATTGTTTCAATTTTTTTGGCAAGCTGGCTTTCATCCACAATAAAATCAACCAGACCTAATTCAATCACACTATGAGTTAAATTAGGATACACACACGTATCAGTACTTTGTGCAATTGTAATACCATTTTTATCTTTTATCTGAGTAAAACCATTTGTCCCATCATTACCAACTCCTGTTAAAAGCACACCAACAGCATTATGCTTAAATATTTCAGCAGCAGAACTAAATAATTGATCAAGAGGACGTGGAATTTTAGCGGTTATTCTCAGACAAGAACGACCTTCAGCATCTAAATCAACACTCACTGTTTGCTCATTAGAAGCAAAATAGCATACACCCTGCTCTAATAAGATACCATCGCGTGCTACTTCAATTGTCCAAGGTACAAAATCATTAAATTTTTTTACGAAAGCAGGAATAATCTGTGGTGCAATTTCTTGCACAACCACCGCAGTTGCTGATAAATTAGGAGACAACTTAGAAAAGAGGCGTACAATTGTACTGGGTCCTCCTAATGTTGTGCCAATCGCCAAAAAATAATCTAAACTATGAAAAGCATAACGTTCAATCAGAGTATTTTTCATGTTCACGGTATCTAAATGTACTCTATGAACATTTTTAAGATTAACCGATAAAGCAATTTTTACTCGATCAATAATCTGCTGGCTTGCTAGATGAATATCTTGAGATATTGCACCAGAAGGCTTAGGCAAAAAATCTACCACGCCCAAACGTAAAGATTCAAACGTGATATGACCATCTTTAAATAAAGAACTCAACACCACAATAGGAACAGGCGATTCAATCATAATATGCCGAATGGCTTTAATACCATCCATAATAGGCATATCCATATCTAAAGTCACCACATCTGGTTTTAAACTTTTTATCTTTGATAGCCCTTCTTGACCATTACGTGCTGAACCCACTACTTTAATTTTAGGATCAGATTGCAATAATTCTGTAATGGCCTTGACCATAAAATTAGCATCATCAATCACTAAAACTCTATACTGTTCCATAATTAATACCTTAGAACTGCCCATTTAATGCTTGTTTTTCTCTGCTTAACATCTGCTGTTGATGCCATAATACCTGCTTATTAGTAGACATATTAATCAGTTCATAAATATCAAGAATCAAAGAAATTTTACCATCACCAATAATGGTTGCCCCTGAAAAACCACTTTTCTCTTGTAAATAATCCACCAAAGGCTTAATCACGACTTCTGCTTGACCTAGTAGTTCATCTACAATGAGACCAATTTGTTGCATACCTGTATTCACCGTCACCA
>JAGLFC010000081.1 GCA_023144715.1 Gammaproteobacteria bacterium
AGATCGGTGTCATTCAGTGACGCTTCTAAAGCGGCTTCTGCTTTATCCCAAACCTCATCTGAACCGACTCGTTTTTCTGGGCGAGTAGAGAGTTTGACAATGACATCGGTAAAACCAAAATCTTTATACACCTCAAAAAGTAGCTTAATAAAGGCAGAGATTTCACTTTGAATTTGATCATCTGTACAAAAAATATGAGCATCATCTTGAACAAAATTTCTCACACGCATTAAGCCATGTAAGGTGCCAGAAGGTTCATTACGATGACAAGAACCAAATTCTGCCATACGCAAAGGGAGATCACGATAAGATTTAAGTCCGGTATTAAATATTTGAATATGACAAGGACAGTTCATGGGTTTTACCGCATAGTCACGGCTTTCAGATGATGTGGTAAACATCATATCGCCAAATTTATCCCAATGACCTGATTTTTCCCATAAACTACGATCCACCACCTGAGGCGTGTTCACTTCCTGATAATGATGCTTTTTGAGTACTTTTCGGACATATTGCTCAACTTCTTGATAGATAATCCAACCTTTATCATGCCAGAACACCATACCGGGTGCTTCTTCTTGCATGTGGAATAAATCCAGTTGTTTGCCGAGTTTACGGTGATCACGTTTTTCGGCTTCTGCAAGGCGAAATAGGTAGGCTTTTAATTCTTTTTTATTCGTCCATGCCGTGCCATAGATGCGTTGTAACATCTCATTATTGGAATCACCACGCCAATAAGCCCCTGCAAGTTTCATCAGTTTAAAGGCTTTGATTTTGCCCGTCGCAGGGATATGAGGCCCACGGCAAAGGTCGATAAAATCACCCTGTTGATACAGTGATAAATCTTCATTGGCAGGAATACTTTCAATAATCTCTGCTTTATAAGCTTCACCCATATCACGGAAAAATTGCACGGCTTCATCACGCGATTTTACCGAACGTGTGATAGGAAGATTAGCACGCGTCAACTCAGTCATCTTTTTTTCAATGGCTAATAGATCATCGGGTGTAAAACTTTCTTCATAAGCAAAATCATAAAAGAAACCATCGTCAATAACCGGGCCAATCGTTACTTGAGCTTTGGGAAATAAAGCTTTTACCGCTTGTGCCAATAAGTGTGCTGTAGAGTGGCGGATAATGTCCAAACCTTCGGCATCACGTTCAGTAATAATGGCAAGTTGTACATCACTATCAATAATATGAGAGGTGTCTAATAATTGCCCTTCTATTTTGCCTGCCAGTGCGGCTTTGGCTAAACCAGGACCAATATCAGCGGCGACATCATGAATTGAAACAGCAGAATCAAATTGTCGAGAAGAACCATCAGGTAATGTGACTACAGGCATTATATAAACTCAGTTAAATTGTTATCGTTAAAAATTCGTTCATTGTAACGCATTCAATAAAGTGCTGAAAGTGTATTATAAAGTTATTTTTACGATAAAATATGAAGTTTGAGTGTAAACACTATTTTTTATTTATGCTATACTGTGCATTCTTTTTGCATTCTTTTTTGAGGATTGATATGAGTGTTTTAAGCGATGTTTTGGCTTTATTAGAAGAAACTCTTCAAATTGATACCCATGATATGGATGAATCGACTGAATTGTTAGGGGGTATTGCTGAGTTTGATTCAATGGCAGTCGTACTTGTGATTACATCACTGGAAGAGACTCTAAATGTGACCGTAGAAGATGATGAAATATCTGCTGAAGCCTTTGAAACCATCGGTTCTTTAGTCAATTTTGTCGAACAAAAACAATCTGAAAAAAGCTAAAATAAACCGCTTTTTACTATTATAAGTTTTATCGATCCATTTCATACCCACATATTTATACCAACATAAGAAATATAAAATGAATCCAAACTTTCTTGATTTTGAACAACCCATAGCAGAGCTTGAAGCAAAAATTGAAGGTCTACGCTATGTCAGTAATGATACTGAATTAAATATTTCAGAAGAAATTGCCAATTTGCAAAAAAAGAGCAAGTCATTAACGGAATCTATTTTTAAAGATTTAACGGCTTGGCAAGTGTCGCAATTAGCACGTCATCCTATGCGTCCTTATACTCTGGACTATATCAAACTCATATTTACTGATTTTGAAGAGCTTCATGGTGATCGTGCGTTTGCCGATGATGCCCCTATTGTCGGTGGTCTTGCTCGTTTAGATGGAATGCCTGTGATGCTTATTGGTCAGCAAAAAGGCAGAGACACCAAAGAAAAAGTGAAACGTAATTTTGGTATGCCTCGTCCAGAAGGCTATCGTAAAGCCTTGCGTTTAATGAAAATGGCAGAACGTTTTAAATTGCCTATTTTAACCTTTATTGATACTCCGGGTGCTTATCCCGGTGTAGGAGCAGAAGAAAGAGGGCAGAGTGAAGCCATTGCTCGTAATCTCATAGAAATGGCGGAGCTGACTGTCCCTGTGATCTGTACCGTTATTGGTGAAGGTGGATCGGGTGGTGCTTTGGCGATTGGTGTGGGTGATCGCGTGAATGCCTTACAATATAGTACTTATTCTGTGATCTCACCAGAAGGCTGTGCGACTATTTTGTGGAAAAGTGCGGATAAAGCCTCTGAGGCTGCCGAAGCGATGGGAATTACTTCTGATCGACTCAAAGAATTAGGCTTAATTGATCAAATTATTGAAGAACCTGTCGGTGGGGCGCATCGTGATTATGATGAAATGGCAAAAAATTTAAAACAATCCTTATTAGATTCTTTAAAACAATTGCTAGAAATGCCCACAGAACGTTTACTAGAGACTCGCTATGAACGTTTGATACAATTTGGTCATTATTTGGATGAAGAAAAAGTGTAAATGATCAGTGATTATTTTTACACCTGTGTGTGGACATAGATACACAAATGACCACACTGACTGCCCAAAATTTTTTATTGCACCTACAACAACTGATTACAACACTCAACAAGAGCGATAAATGCCTAATTGCTTATAGTGGGGGTGTTGATTCTCATGTGCTATTGCATCTTTGTGCGACACTCAAACAAAATTCAACCGCCAATACAGCTGAATTCTCAGCGGTTTATATTAATCATGGATTAAGTCAAAATGCCCAACAATGGGGTTTACACGCTCAACACGTCTGTTCTGATTTAGACATTCCTTTTACCTTAATTGAAGTCGATGGTACCGCAAAAAAAGGACAAAGCCCAGAAGCAGCAGCACGTATTGCTCGCTATAATGCTTTAAAACCTTTAGTCACCACAGATACTTATTTGTTAACGGCACAACATCAAGATGATCAAGCAGAAACAGTACTTTTGCAATTACTCAGAGGCAGTGGTGTCAAGGGTTTGTCAGCGATGCCAAGTATAAAATCTTTTGCTCAAGGTTTTTTATGTCGTCCCTTATTAACTTATACAAAACAAGATATACTGGCGTATGCAGACACCCATCAACTCTCTTGGATTGAAGATGAAAGCAATGCACAAGAATGTTTTGATCGTAATTATTTACGTCATAGTATTTTCCCTTTATTAGAACAACATTGGTCTAAAGTCCGTGAAAATTTTGCCAAATCCGCTGGCATCCTAGCAGAGTCACAAAGTGTATTAGAGAAAAATGCCACAGTAGAGTGTCAAAATCTATTTCCCATCAATCAGCAGGGAGATATTGAATACCATAAATTAGATGTCACATCTGCTTTAACATTATTAAATAAAGAAGGTTCTCATCCATTTGCATCGCTTAATAATGTCTTACGTTATTGGTTTACACTCAATGAGTGTGTGTTACCATCAAGAAAAGTACTGAAGCAAATCATTCATACGGTATTACTTGCCAAAAAGGAGGCGATGCCACTGATTCAATGGCATGATGATCAGTCTTATTGTACACTCAGACGTTATCAAAATATCTTGTATTTATTCCATTCATCCAGTTTTACTGATACAAAAACGAATAAACACACTATCGATCAGCAACACTATGCACTGGTTGATTATCAAGCCATTACATTGAATCATAATAGTCGTATACACTGTATTCATTCTCAAGTAGAAGCCTATCAAAAGAGTTTTGAATCGAGTGTTTTATGGAGTCAAGCAGTGACGATTCGTTTTCGTCAGGGAGGGGAACGCTTTAGAAAAAATAAGCAAGGATCGTCTCATAAATTAAAACATTGGTTTCAAGAACAGGCGATTCCTCCTTGGGAACGTGATCACATACCTTTGATTTTTTGGGGTGAGACATTATTTCAAATAGGTAATACAGTGGTCAGTGATTGCCTGAAAGAAGCACAAAAAAAGAATATAGTTGATGATCCAGTCGTCATTCTTTGGCAAAAATCCAGCAAGAATTGATCATAAGCAAGAAATAAATAAACTTTGCCTCTTTATTGAGATGAAATTATTCCTAAAAAACGGTAAAATCACGGATTAATTTTATTGCATGTAAAATACTAAGAGCTTGATAAATCCTGATGACCAAATATATTTTTGTAACAGGCGGAGTAGTTTCTTCGCTGGGTAAAGGCATTGCCGCAGCGTCCTTGGCATCCTTACTCGAAGCACGTGGTTTAAGCGTTACTTTACTTAAACTCGACCCCTATATTAATGTTGATCCTGGTACCATGAGTCCCTTCCAACACGGTGAAGTCTATGTCACCGAAGATGGTGCAGAAACCGATCTGGATTTGGGACATTATGAACGTTTTGTGCGCACTGATATGCACCAGAGCAATAATTTTACCGCAGGTCGTGTGTATGAAAGCGTCTTATCCAAAGAACGGCGAGGTGATTATCTCGGGGCAACGGTTCAGGTTATTCCTCATATTACCGATGAGATTAAAGCGCGTATTCATCTAGGGGCAGGTAATGCGGATATTGCCATGATTGAAATTGGCGGTACAGTGGGCGATATTGAATCGCTGCCTTTTATGGAGGCCATTCGTCAATTGGGTATTCAAATGGGCAGTGAACACACTCTCTTTATGCACCTGACCCTATTGCCCTATATTTCAACCGCAGGTGAATTAAAAACCAAGCCTACACAGCATTCGGTCAAAGAGTTACAAGCCATTGGTATTCGCCCCGATATTTTACTGTGTCGTTCAGAACGTGATCTGCCCGATGATGCCCGTCGTAAAATTGCCTTATTTACCAATGTTGAAGAACGGGGTGTGATTTCGGCTATTGATGTGGATAGTATTTACCGTATCCCTCTGCTCTATCATGAACAAAAACTCGATCAATTGGTGGTGGATAAATTAAAGCTGGAGGTACCAGAAGCCGATTTATCACAATGGCAAGCAGTTGTAGATGCACAAAATACCCCAAAAGGTAATGTAACTGTTGCGATGGTGGGTAAATATATGGATTTAACGGAAGCTTATAAATCCTTATCAGAATCATTAATCCATGCAGGTATTCATACTTCAACTAAGGTCACCATTACGTATGTTGACTCTGAGGGTATTGAAAAAGAAGGCACAGACTGTTTAAAAGGTATGGATGCGATTTTAGTCCCCGGTGGTTTTGGTAATCGTGGCGTTGAAGGTAAAATTCTTGCAGCACAATATGCTCGTGAAAATAAGGTCCCTTATCTAGGTATCTGTTTAGGTATGCAGGTTGCCGTCATTGAATACGCTCGTAATGTAGCAAAATTAGATAAAGCCCATAGCACTGAATTTGATCATCATACCCCTAATCCAGTCATTGCTTTGATTACCGAATGGCGTAAAGAAGATGGCACGATTGAAACCAGAGATGAAAATACTGATTTGGGTGGCACCATGCGTTTAGGGGGTCAGCCCTGTAAATTGGCGTATGATTCAATGATTAAAAAAGTCTATGATAAAGAAGTCATTGTTGAACGTCATCGTCACCGCTATGAATTTAATAATCAATACCGTGAACCGCTTGCGAATGCAGGTTTAAAATTTACAGGTATTTCTATTGATGAAAATTTAGTTGAAGTGGTTGAAGTGATTGATCACCCTTGGTTTATTGCTTGTCAATTTCACCCAGAATTTACCTCAACGCCCAGAGATGGGCATCCCTTATTTACCAGTTATATCAATGCAGCCCGAATAAATGCAGGCTTGTTAATTGAAAATGAAGAAGGTAAATTATTTTAGGGATTTTATTGACACTAAGCTATACAACAGAATATAAAATAGGAAAAGACATGTCAGATTTAACAATAATTGATATAAAAGCAAGAGAAGTCATTGATTCACGTGGTAATCCAACGGTTGAAGCCGATGTGATGCTTGAATGTGGTGCAATGGGACGTGCGATAGTGCCTTCGGGAGCTTCAACAGGTGCAAGAGAAGCCATTGAATTACGTGATGGCGATCAGTCTCGCTTTTTAGGTAAGGGCGTTTTAAACGCTGTCAGTAATGTCAACGGCGAAATCAGAGATGCTGTTTTGGGCATGAGTGCGGATGATCAAAGTGGTATTGATAATAAAATGATCGCTTTGGATGGCACGGATAATAAAGATCGTTTAGGGGCTAATGCTTTATTGGCAGTCTCTTTAGCGGTAGCTCATGCTTCTGCTAAAGCGAATAATATATCATTATTTCGTCAAATAGGCGGTGGTAATGGCTCATTTACCCTACCTGTTCCCATGATGAATATTATTAATGGTGGTGAACATGCCGATAATAATGTTGATATTCAAGAATTTATGATTTTACCAACAGGTGCAAGCTCAATGGCAGAAGCCATTCGCTACGGTGCTGAAATTTTTCATGCCTTAAAAAAGGTTTTACAGGGTAAGGGCTTAAATACTGCGGTGGGTGATGAAGGAGGCTTTGCACCTGATTTGCCCTCTAATGAAGCAGCGATTGAAATTATTCTTGAAGCGATTGAAGCAGCAGGTTATAAAGCAGGTGAAGATGTCTTTTTAGGGATTGATGCGGCCGCTTCTGAGTTTTATAAAGATGGAAAATATGTGTTAGGTTCAGAAAATAAATCACTGACTTCTGCTGAAATGGTGGACTATCTTGCAGTATGGGTGGATAAATATCCATTGATTACCATTGAAGATGGTTTAGATGAAGGTGATTGGGACGGTTGGAAATTATTGACTGAAAAATTGGGTAAAAAAGTCCAATTAGTGGGTGATGATTTGTATGTGACCAACCCTAAAATCTTTAAAGAAGGCATTGATAAGGGAATTGCTAATTCTATTTTGATTAAGGTCAATCAAATTGGTACGCTCACTGAAACACTTGAAGCGATTCAAATGGCAAAAGATGCAGGTTATACGGCGGTTGTTTCTCATCGTTCAGGTGAAACAGAAGATACCACCATTGCTGATTTAGCCGTGGCAACGTCTTGTGGTCAAATTAAAACAGGTTCATTATCACGTTCTGATAGAATTGCTAAATATAATCAATTAATTCGTATTAGTGAAGAATTAGGCGATGCGGCAGTTTATCCCGGTAAAGAGACCTTTTATAATTTAAAATAAAAGGCGTGTCTGGATGTAGGCAATGAATTATATTATTTTTCTTTTACTTTTTTTAATCTCTGTCTTGCAATATGACCTATGGGTCGGTAAAGGCAGTATTGTGGAAGTCAAAGAGCTGGAAACAGCCATTGCCTTACAAGTTGCTGAAAATAAAACATTAAGAGAGCGTAATGATGCTCTCAGTGCTGAAGTCATGGATCTAAAAAATGGCTTAGATGCCATTGAAGAACGTGTGAGGAATGAAATGGGCATGATTAAGCGAGATGAAACTTTTTTTCATATTATTAAAATAAAGAAATAACATGATGAATACACCTCATTATTGGGCTGTGATTCCAGCGGCAGGTGTGGGTAAACGCATGGGCAGTCATATTCCCAAGCAATATTTACCTCTGGCGGGTCAAACGGTTCTGCAACACACCATCAATCTATTTTTAAAACATGCTGATATTAGCGGTATTGTCTTGGCTATCACCGATAATGATCCCTACTGGCAAGATATAGTAACGTGTTATAACCAGAAAAACAGTAAGCCTATTATCGTGGCTTCAGGGGGGCAGGAGCGTTGTTATTCTGTCTTGAATGCTTTAAATCTATTGTCTGATCATGCTCAAGATAATGATTGGGTATTGGTGCATGATGCAGCACGTCCTTGCTTATTGAGCAGTGATATTGATTTACTCATGAGTGAACTGAAAGACAGTGCTTGTGGGGGCTTATTAGGCATACCCATGGCTGATACGGTCAAGCGTTGTGATCCACACAATCAAGTGTTAGCGACGGTTGATCGCAGTGATTTATGGCGTGCATTGACCCCACAAATGTTTCCTCTAAAATTGCTTAAAGATGCCTTAACTCACGCACTTAACAATAATCAAGAGGTGACTGATGAAGCCTCAGCGATAGAATTACAAGGCTTACAGCCACTCATTGTAGAAGGACAAGCCAGTAATATTAAAATTACCCATCCTAGTGATTTATCCGTGGCGGAACGTTTTTTTAACGATCTGTCTTAAATCATTAATTTTAGATGAAAGAGCCGTAATTTTTTGACAGTCGATTATCCTATTAGCTATTGTTCAATCGTATGTTATCACTCTAAGTAAGTGCCGTTTGCTTATGCTATAATATAGACTCTTATTTGGTAGAAAAATTTAGGATAAATGCCTTCAATGCATAAATACCGTATTCTCAAACAGCGTCTGGATGCTCTTTTAGCAGAACCAGAAAAAAAACGGCTGTCAGGCAATCTAATTGGTTTAGAAAAAGAAAGCCTACGAGTCAATACCGCAGGTAGCATTGCACAAACAGCTCACCCAGATGCGTTAGGTGCGACTTTAACCCATCCTTATATCACCACAGATTATTCAGAAGCCTTGAGTGAGTTTATTACACCACCATTGAAGACTATCTCGGATGCACTTAATTTTTTACAAAATACCCAAAAATTTGTCTATAAAAATCTTCATGATGAACTTTTATGGGCGACGAGTATGCCCTGTATTGTGACAGGGGAATCCAGTATACCACTTGCTCGTTATGGTGATTCTCATGCAAGTACCATGAAAACGGTGTATCGTCGAGGCTTAGGACATCGTTATGGACGCTCCATGCAACTCATTGCAGGAGTACATTTTAATTTTTCTATCAATCCTGAATTTTGGACGATCTTACAGAGTTTAGAAGGCGATCCTCACTCTTCTCAAGATTTTATTAACCGCCGTTATTTTGATTTAATCCGTAATAGCCAACGTATGGGCTGGCTTGTCCCTTATCTATTTGGAGCATCACCTGCGGTGTGCAAATCATTTTTATTGAATGGCTCAAGCTCATTAGAAGAATTTGATAACAGTACTTATTATGAACCCTATGCGACCTCATTACGGATGGGCGATATTGGTTATCAAAATAATAAAGAAAATGAATCTGGTATTAAAGCCTGTTATAAAAATATTGATAGCTATATCGCCAGTTTAGATTGGGCGATTAATACTCCCTGTGAGGAATACCAACAATTTTCAATCGATCCTTATCAACAGCTCAATAGTAATATTTTACAAATTGAAAATGAATATTATTCCACTATTCGCCCTAAGCAAATTTTGCAAGGCAATGAAAAACCTGTCATTGCACTCAAAAAAAGAGGCGTTAAATATGTTGAATTACGTTCACTTGATGTCAATGTCTATGATCCTTTAGGTGTTAATACCAGTCAATTACATTTTTTAGAAGCTTTTTTGTTGTTTTGTTTACTCAATGAAAGTCCCGAAATTGAATGGTCAGAACGTCAGGAAATTGATAATAATGAAATGCTCACCGCTCACCAAGGACGTAAACCACAATTAAAACTTTCACATCAAGGACACAGTCGAACATTACAAACTTGGGCAATGGAAATTATGCAAGAAATGGTCGGTGTGTGTGAATTATTAGATGCGGATGATCCGCAAAAACCTTATAGTCAAAGTCTTAAAAAACAAACAGAACGGGTACAGCACTCAGATTTAACACCTTCTGCTAGAATTTTAGATGATATGCGACAACACAAAGAAAGTTTTCACCATTTTGCCGAACGCATGTCACAACAACATGCCGATTATTATAGCAAGTTGCCTTTAAGTGCAGAACAAGAACAGTTTTACCAAGACGCAGTGCAGACCTCTAGAGAAAAATTAGACATCATTGAAGCATTAGATAAAAAAGAAAATATTAGTTTTGAAAACTATCTTGCAAACTATTTTTCACAAGAGTAATTTTTCATAAAAATAGTTTTTTACACACTTAAATTTTTACCCGTTAATCGTTACCCAAAGCGTATTTAAAGATAAAAGTATGAATAAAGAATCCATAAAAAATACCCCAGCACAACGTATTATCCCTGTTTTTGATCATTCAGAACAGGCAAATGCAACACGGATGCCCACCTATATTCGCCAAGCATTGACAGAAAAAAAACATTTTTCTGAAACCGCAAATAGTATACATGATAATAAACTGGTGACTGTCTGTGAAGAAGCTCATTGCCCCAACCGCAATGAATGTTGGAATCGAGGCACAGCTACCTTTATGCTTTTAGGGGATACTTGTACACGTGCTTGTGGATTTTGTGCGGTCAAAACAGGCAAGCCAGACAGTGTTGATCAGTCTGAACCCATACGAATTGCCCGTGCGGTGGCTGAAATGTCACTTGATTTTGTGGTATTGACTTCGGTAAATCGTGATGAACTGCCCGACGGTGGAGCCACGATTTTTGCCAATACACTATTAGAATTGCGTAAAATGAATCCTGATATTGGTGTGGAATTTTTAACCCCTGATTTTCGAGCCTGTCAAGAACAAGCCGTTGATATTGTCAGCCATGTATTAGATATTTCCCCTTGGAAAATGACTGATACCGGTAAAGATGAGGTACAACTCATTTGGGGGCATAATATAGAAACCGTACCTTCCCTATATAAAACCGTGCGTAAAGGCAGTCAATACCAACGTTCACTGAATATGTTACGCCTATCTGCTCAAGTTGACTCTGTAGAAACCAAATCTTCCCTTATATTGGGGCTTGGTGAAACGCCTGATGAAGTCTATCAAGTGATGCAGGACTTACGTGCTAATGAAGTCAGCCGAATTGCTTTGGGGCAATATTTAAGACCCACTCGTTATCATTTGCCTGTCAAACACTATTTATCGCTAGAACAATTTTCAGAATATGAAAAAATGGCAAAAGAAATGGGGTTTAGCTGGGTTAAATCAGGGCCAATGGTACGCTCGTCCTATCATGCCGAAGATTAATAATGGCTCAATACTATACAGTGGTCGATATACGTGGCTGTGAATTAATGGCTTACTTAGTTAAAATACTCTGTCGGAATATTCCAAACATCACCGATCCGCCCAAAAAAGTCATTTATAGCGGTTTACAAATTCATAAAGAAGATGAAATTCATGATGTGATCATTTATGCTATGCAACCAACATGGATGCGTATCCTGCTTCATCCAACCACACAAAAGCAAGATCTTGCTTGGATGCGTACTCAATTAGGCTCTATGGCTGTAAACTTAGAAGAACGTACTGATTTAAAGATTGATACACATTTAGACAAGGAAAAAATAATGAGTGACATTCCACAAGAATTAAAATATACCGCCTCTCATGAATGGATTCGCAGTGAAGAAGATGGCTCTTTAACGATTGGTATTACCGATCATGCTCAGGGTTTGCTCGGTGATATTGTTTTTGTTGATTTGCCTGATATAGGTGATGAATTTGAAGCAGAGCAAGATTGTATGGTTATTGAATCTGTTAAAGCAACGTCTGATATCTATTGTCCTGTAGAAGCAGAAGTCGTGGCTATTAATGAAGAACTTGAAGAGTCTCCTGAGTTAATTAATGTGAATGCCTATCATGAAGGCTGGATTTTTCGTATTATGCCACTTAATGATGCTCAATTAGAGACTCTTATGGATGCTGATGCCTATCGTGAACTTTTAGAATCAGAAACGGATTAATTATGAAGCCAGGTAAAACAGGAATTGCTCGAATTATTGATGCTGGGGGCTATTCATGGCAGGGTTTAAAAGCCGCTTATCAATATGAAGCCGCTTTTCGCCAAGAATTATTATTGGCTATTATTTTACTCCCCATGGTATTTTTATTCGGTAATAATGGACTGGAATATGCACTGATGATCAGTAGCTTATTGATTGTGCTGATTGCTGAAATCTTAAATTCTGCTATTGAAGCGGTGGTTGATCGTGCAGGCTCTGAACAGAATGAACTAGCAGGTCGAGCAAAAGATCTGGGATCCGCAGCAGTCTTTCTTGCTCTGGCGAATGTTGTATTTGTGTGGGCATTAGTTTTATTTTTTTAACCATTACTTATTTTTTAATGATGACTTTCCAAGGAATATTATGACAGCTCTTATTTGTGGCTCTATGGCGTATGATCATATTATGGTGTTTCAAGATAAATTTAAAAATCATATTTTACCCGATAAAATTCATATCTTAAATGTTTCCTTTCAGGTGCCAGAAATGCGCCGTGAATATGGAGGGTGTGCAGGTAATATTGCTTATTCACTAAATTTGCTAGAAGGTGATGGTATACCGATGGCAACCGTGGGATCAGACTTTTCAGATTATGCTCATTGGATTGAACACTGTGGTATTTCTAGTCAATACCTCAAGCAAGTGGATCATTGCTATACAGGGCAAGCCTTTATTACGACTGATCAAGATGATAATCAAATTACTGCTTTTCACCCCGGTGCAATGAATGAGTCTCATCAAAATAAAGTCTCTGAAGCTCAGGGTATTACCATAGGTATTGTCTCGCCCGATGGTAAAGAAGGAATGCTAGCACATGCTCAACAATTTAAAGAGGCTGATATTCCTTTTATTTTTGATCCGGGACAGGGTTTGATCTTATTTGACGGTGATGAACTTAAAAATATTTTAAAACAGGCTTCTTGGCTGACGGTTAATGATTATGAAATGCAATTATTTATTGATAAAACAGGCTTAACTCAGGATGAAATTGCAGAGCAAGTCGATGCTCTTATTGTGACTCGTGGTAGTGAAGGAGCTGATATTATTACTCAAACAGAATTCATTAAAATACCAGTGGTTAATGTTGATGAATTACTGGATCCCACAGGTTGTGGTGATGCTTTTCGTAGTGGTTTACTCTATGGCTTAATGAATAATCTTGATTGGGCAGTGACAGGACGTATTGCCAGTTTACTCGGTGCGATTAAAATAGGTCATCATGGCACACAAAATCATCAATTTACACTGGATGAATTTAAAAATCGTTTTACTTCTGAATTTTCTATGAGCTTTTAATTATGACTGAACTTGCGAGTGTTTATCTAAAAAAAGGTCAAGAACGTCGCTTAAATCAAGGTCATCTATGGATCTATAGTAATGAAATTGATACTCAAAAAACACCTTTAAAGAGTTTTACTTCGGGTGAACAAGTGATTGTCTATTCACATTCCGCTAAAGCATTAGGGATTGCTTATATTAATCCTCATTCGCTTATAGCAGGACGCTTAGTCAGTCGTCAAATTTTTATACTATTGGATCGTTCCTTATTGGTACATCGTATTAAAATTGCCCTATCATTAAGAGAACGTCTTTTTGATAAACCTTTTTATCGTCTGATATTTGGTGAAAGTGACCTCTTACCCGGTGTGGTGGTGGATCGTTTTAATGATGTTTTAGTGGTACAGATCACCACAGCAGGCATGGAACAGCAAAAACAGGCCATTATTGAAGCCTTAGATAAAGTCATTAAACCTGCCACTATTGTATTGCGTAATGATGTTAAAATGCGTGAATTAGAAGGTTTAGAATTATACAATGAAGTGGTTCTAGGAGACTTACCTGAACTAATCGAGATTGAGGAAAACAATACCCATTTTCATATCAATATACTCAAAGGGCAAAAAACAGGTTGGTTTTATGATCATCGTATGAACCGTGCCAGAATACAAAACTATGCTAAAGGTAAGCGAGTATTAGATTTGTTTTCTTATATTGGTGCATGGGGGCTTGAAGCAGCTACGGCTGGAGCCAGTGAAGTCTTTTGTGTGGATGCTTCAGAACAAGCTTTGGATTGGTTAGACAGCAGTGCCACACTCAATCAATTAAGCAATATTACCAGTGTTCAAGGCAATGTCTTTGAGGTACTCAAACACCTACGCAATGAACGAGAAAAATTTGATATTGTGATTGTTGATCCGCCCGCTTTTATCAAACGGAAAAAGGATTTTAAAGAAGGCTTAAATGCCTATCGACGAGTGAATCAAATGGCGATGCAATTATGCACGCGTGATGCCTTATTGGTCAGTGCGTCTTGTTCACATCATTTACCTGCGGAAACATTAGTACAACAAGTGCAATCGGCTTCACGTCATTTGGATCGTTTTGCACAAATTATTGAATTAGGGCATCAAGCACCTGATCATCCCATTCATCCAGCCATTCCCGAAACCGCTTATATTAAGTCCTTTATTTCCAGAGTGACACCCACCTAATGATTGCTTATCCAGAAATTGATCCTGTTGCTTTAGCGTTAGGGCCATTAAAAATTCATTGGTATGGTATTAGCTACCTGTTGGCATTTGCTGGCTTTTGGTTTTTTGCTCGTTTAAAAACCAAACAAAAGCATGTTGATTGGACTTATGAACAAATTGATGATCTCCTATTTTATGGGGCATTAGGAGTTGTACTCGGTGGCCGTATTGGCTATACCTTATTTTATAATATGGACTATTTTTTACAGGATCCATTGATTTTATTTAAAGTACATCAAGGTGGGATGTCTTTTCATGGGGGATTATTAGGCGTTTTAGTCGCGATGTGGCTATTTGCTCGGAAGGCAGATAAAGATTTTTTTACCGTCACTGATTTTATTGCCGTGATGGTGCCTTTTGGTTTGGCATCAGGGCGTATTGGGAATTTTATTAATGCAGAACTTTGGGGGCGACCCACTGATTTGCCTTGGGCAATGATATTTCCTACCGATCCATTAGGCTTACCTCGTCATCCTTCAATGCTCTATGAATTTGCATTGGAAGGTGTTTTACTGTTTATTATTCTCTGGTTTTATTCGACTAAGCCCCGACCTAAAAAAGCCATTTCAGGTTTGTTTTTAATCTTATATAGCCTCTTCAGAACCTTAGTTGAATTTGTGCGTCAACCTGATGCTCATTTAGGGGAGCAAGGATTTATTGCTATGCAATGGCTTACTATGGGTATGATTTTATCGTTACCCATGTTTTTATTGGGAGTATATCTCTTCTGGTCCGCTCAAATAGAGACTAAAGCGTGAATAAAAGAATGACTCTGATTGCCACAAAGGGAACGCTAGACTGGGCCTATCCTCCTTTTATTTTAAGTTCAACCGCTGTTGCTCTAGGCTATGATAGTACTATTTTTTTTACTTTTTATGGACTTAAACTATTAGAAAAAAATCTTGATTTACAAGTGTCCCCTCTGGGAAATCCCGGTATGCCAATATCGGTTCCTGTTCCTATCGTAGTACAAGCATTACCAGGTGTACAAAGTTTTGTCACCAGTATCATGAAGAAAAAAATAGAAGATAAAGGCGTTGCCTCCTTGGACGAATTGCGTGATTTATGTTTGGATGCAGAAGTAAAATTTATTGCCTGTCAAATGACGGTGGATTTATTTGAAATAGATATTAATACCTTTATTGATGAAGTGACCTATGCAGGTGCATCCGCATTTATAGAATCAGCAGGTCATTCTGATATTTCACTGTATATTTAATAAATCTTCTCATTTTTTCTCTTTCGTGAATACTTATGAAGGTAAATATTTTTTGAACTTTATCTAAATTATAATGTCTATGTTTTATTCCACACTCTAAAATATTACTTATATAAGGGTAAGTCCTTATTGATAATATGAATTCAAGTAAAAATTTTTTAAGTATTGTTTATTTTTTGAAAATAAGCTGACTAAACGGTAAATTTTCATTTTTTTAATGAATTGTTTGGTTATAGAAAGATACTAAGGGAAAACCCTTTGATATTATAAAATACCACTTATTTATCACTATAATTGAATACACAAAATGAAATAAATGTGATACAGTTCGCACTTATAAAAATAGTGTGATATACTTCACATTATAAACTTAGTATTGTTAGGGTATAAATTATGAAAACTTTTAATCGTTTTATCTTTATGACTGTCTTCGCATTCAGTCAAATCATTGGCAACGCTTATGCGTTACTAATAGATGACTTTACAACGGGTATTAACTTTAACCCACCTTTTGAATTTGGTGTTGTTGCAAATGGTGTGGCAGGTACTACTGCTACGGGTACTAATGCAGGTTCAATGTTAGGCGGTTCTCGTCAAATTGATATTTTAAAAACAGGTGGTACGAGTTCGACCACGGTTATGATTGAAGCAACGAGTCCTACACTTCAAATTAATAATGCTGCAACAGACAGTTCAGAAACCACTTTAACATACAATGGTTTTAGTTCTGATTTTACAGACGCTGGAGCAAGTACAGGTATTTTAATCGGTTTACCTAATCCTGTTGATCAAACCATGCAGGTTAAAATTACGTTATCAGATGGTTCTAACACTTCTATACTTGATCAAACATTTTCAGATGGTGCTGTTGGTAATGATTATTTTGTACTGTTTTCTGATTTTATTGGTGGTGCAGATTATACCGCTCTTACTTCTGCTGTTATTATGATTTCAGATATTCTTGATGGTGGTTTAGATACCTCATTGAACTTTATTGAAAGTACTACTTTTACGTCAGTATCAGTACCTGAGCCAGGTACCTTATTGCTGTTATCAATAGGATTATTAATGGGCTTTGGTTCATATAAAAAGAAGTCGGTGCAGTAAATTTATGTAGATTTTCAAGGAGCTATTTTTACATGGAGACACATATTGGTGGATTGATAGTGGTAATACTATCAATCTTTTTTGTCTTATTTAGACGAGATAATTAAAATATCTTGAAAAGGTACAATATATGAGATATACAATAACAGCAAAAATGTTATTAATAAAAGCAATGATTATTTGCTTGGCAGGAGGTTTCTTCGGAAATCTTTATGCGTTTACTATTG
>JAGLFC010000082.1 GCA_023144715.1 Gammaproteobacteria bacterium
CCATCGACTTCTTGGCGAAATTTATCAAGTTGTTCTTCACTGAGTCGCCCTTCAAGGAAAGAACGTGCATACATACCGGGAGCAGAGTGTCCCTGAATAAGAATGAGATCGCCGCCATGTTCATGGGTGGGTGCTTGGAAGAAATGGTTAAAGCCAATATCATACAAAGTTGCTGCTGATGCAAAACTGGCAATGTGTCCGCCGAGTTCGGTTGATTTACGATTTGCCTTCACCACCATAGCGGCTGCATTCCAACGGATGAGGGAACGAATTCTTGCTTCGATGGCCATATCACCCGGGATAGTACTCTCTAAATGAGGTGGAATAGTATTCACATAAGCGGTATTAGAAGAATGAGGTAAATTCACACCCGAACGACGCACTTTTTCGATCATCTGTTCGAGTAAAAAATGTGCTCGTTCTGGTCCTTCTACTTCAAGCACGCTTTCCAGAGCATCTAGCCATTCTTGTGTTTCTAGCTGATCACTATCCTGCTCAGGACTTTGCCCCAAGTTTTGATTTGACATTATGGTCATCTCCTGCCCTGTATTAAATAAGTCACGTAAACAATATTATTAACGGTTTATTAATACAATTTTAAATTTATTTTTACAGTACTTATTTTATTTGCTTATTTTTCATGATGTTATAAAGAAGAAATAAAATAATTACAATTTATTACATTTATTGCACAAGTATAAAAAATTATGCTTGGTATTGCAAAAATTTTATCCCGAGATCAATGCTAAACAATCATTATTGTTATTGAAATACACACAACAAACAATTATACTAAATTTATGCTTACTCAACATTATCAACGTTTGAACAGACTTATACTGATTCTTTTTATTTTACTGACAACAGCTTGTTCATCCATTATTTCTTCGACTGCTGGCAATATGGCGGCCAATCTTTCCTATACAATTTTAAATTCTGACGACCCACAAACAGTCGCAGAGGGTGCACCCGCTTACCTCCTTTTAATGGATAGCTTTTTAATTGATTCTGATAACAATATAGCCTTATTACAATCTGCCGCAACATTATATGGTGCTTATGCCAGTATTTTTGTAACAGATGATGCTCAACGTTCTATAAAAATGTCTAATAAAGCCTTATCTTATGCTGAACAAGCACTGTGTCTTGATAATAAAAAGGTATGCCATCTACGTGATATGAACTTTACTGAATTTTCATTATTAACCGATAATATTAATAAAAATAATAGTCATTCATGGTATATTTTAGGGTCTAGTTGGGCAGGTTGGATTAAAGCCAATAGTGCAAGTATGTCTGCTGTTGCTCAATTACCAAAAGTTACTCTCATTATGTCACGTATTCTTGCTGTGGATGAAAATTATCAAGAAGGTCAGGTACACTTATATTTGGGTGTATTAAAGACATTATTGCCTCCTGCTTTAGGAGGAAAACCAGAAATAGCTCGTCAACATTTTGAGCAAGCCATTGCAATTTCACATAATAAAAACCTCATGGCAAAAGTACTTTATGCCGAAAAGTATTGCCGACTGGTTTTTAATCAAGACTTACATGATCAATTATTAAATGAAGTACTTCAAGCTGATCCTTATAGCGAAAATCTGACTTTAATGAATGTATTAGCACAAGCACACGCACAAAAATTACTGGATTCATCACCAGAGTATTTTTAAATTTTCTTATTTTTTGGATACACTTATGTTTAAATTCCCTCGTCAAATAAGTATTTTAATCACTTTATTCTTTTTAAGCGTTGGTACCGTTCAAGGTAAAACCTTTAAAATTGCCACCTTATCGCCTGAAGGATCTGATTGGATGCAAAAAATGCGTGCAGGTGCCAAGGAAATTAAACAAAAAACCAATGGTCGGGTCAAATTTAAGTTTTATCCCGGTGGCGTGATGGGTAATGATCAATCGGTATTAAGAAAAATTCGCATTGGACAATTACACGGAGGTGCAATGGGAGGGAGTAGCCTTATCAAAGCCAATCCCAACTATTCTATTTATGGCTTATTACTCACCTATAACAACCAAGCTGAAATCAATATGGTGAGAAAAAGCATTGATCCCATCATCAAAAAAGGGTTTGAAAAAGGTGGCTATATCATACTGGGCATGGCTGAATCAGGTTTTGTTTATACTATGTCATCCAAGCAAGCTATTGCGAGCGTGAACACTTTAACACAACAAAAAGTATGGACTCCTAGTAATGATAAATCCGCTCAAAAAACATTAAAATCATTTGGTGTGACGGCTATTCCTTTACCTTTTGGCGATGTACTGGCAGGTTTACAAACAGGTTTGATTGATACTGTTGCGATATCCCCTATTGGTGCCATCGCCTTACAATGGTATACCCAAATTAAATACATTACGGATATGCCTCTACTGTATTCATTGGGTATACTCACTATAAACAGTAAATCCTTTAATAAAATCAAAGACAGTGATCAAAAAATTGTTCGTGAGGTTATGCAAAAAGCATTTTTAGCCATTGATGCCACCAATAAGAAAAATAATCAAGAAGCATTGCACGTCCTTAAAAAGTCAGGCATTCAATTTATTCAACCTTCTGCTACCGATAAAGCACAATGGCAGGCACTTGCTGATCAGGCGAATAAAAAATTAGTCCAATCAGGTCAGTTAGATAAAAAATTAGCTCAACAAGTTAAGACATTACTGTCTGATTATCGTAAAACACATTAACACACGATGATGATTAAGCGATTAAAACTCTGGTATCATGCCTTATTAAAAATAGAAAGCTTGTTACTGGTTGCCCTATTTCTTACCATGTTAATCATCTCTGTCATACAAATTATATTGCGTAATATCTTTGATATGGGTATTGTTTGGGGTGATACTTTTTTAAGAATTTCAGTACTTTGGCTAGGTTTAATGGGTGCTTTAGTCGCCAGCCGTAATAATAATCATATCAGTATGAATCTGGGTCAAAAATATCTTTCTGATAAAAACCAAAATAATGTTAAAATTATTATTTATTTTTTTACGTCGGGTATCTGTTTTATTATCAGTTGGTTTGGTGGCAATTTAGTCTTAATGGAATATGAAGAGGCAGGTCTCGCCTTTGCAAATATCCCTATTTGGATCACCGTATTGATTATTCCTATTGCCTTTATTATTATGGGCTTACGTTATCTTGCCTTTTCTTTGCTACTGCTATTAGGGCAAGCCATTGATGATCAGTCGGTTATAAAATAATGCTGACACTTTTTATTGTGATCGTGTTATTACTTTTATTGGCTTGGTTTGGCGCACCTCTTTTTACTTTGATCTTATCAATTGCCATTATTGGCTTTACTTATCAAGAGATTGATCTCACCGTCATTCCCATAGAACTTTATCGTTTAACCAATACTCCCTTATTATTGGCGCTACCATTATTTACTTTTACAGGGTATTTAATGGGTGCCAGCAATACTTCACAACGTTTGGTTAAATTATCCAGTGCTTTATTGGGTTGGTTACCCTCAGAATTAGTCTTAGTCACCTTGTTTGCCAGTGCCTTATTTACAGCTTTTACAGGTGCAACAGGGGTCACAATTGTGGCATTGGGTGCATTATTGTATCCCGCCTTAAAACAATCAGGCTATTCAGAAAAGTTTTCTCTAGGCTTGATCACCACATCAGGCAGTTTAGGTTTATTACTCCCTCCTTCCCTGCCTTTAATCTTATATGTTGTGATCGTACAGCAATTAGATCTCGATCAAACCATTAGTATTAAACAAATGTTTCTCGCAGGTATTTTGCCCACTTTATTAATGATCAGCACCTTATTTTTATGGAGTCTCTGGCAAACACGTCATCAAGCGATACAGACCAAACAATTTTCAACGAATGAATTACTTTTAGCCTTACGTGAGTCAATGTGGGAATTACCTTTACCTTTTATTGTTTTAGGGGGCATTTTCTCAGGATTTTTTGCAGTGTCAGAAGCGGCCGCTATCACGGCACTTTATATTATACTGGTTGAAGTCTTTATTTATAAAGAAGTTGCTCTTAAACAATTGCCTAAAATTATTGAAGAATCTATGACCATGATCGGCAGTATTTTATTAATTCTTGCCTGTGCCTTAGCAATGACGAATTATTTTATTGATGCCGAAATTCCTTTTTTATTATTTGAATGGATTCAGTCTCATGTAACCAGTCCCATTACTTTTTTATTATTGCTTAATATTTTCTTATTATTATTAGGTGCATTATTAGATATTTTCTCTGCTATTGTGATTATATCTCCTTTAATTGTTCCCATTGCCATTAATTTTGGTATTCATCCTGTGCATTTAGGTATTATTTTTTTGGCCAATATGCAATTAGGCTATTTAACGCCCCCCGTAGGTATGAACTTATTTATCGCTTCCTATCGTTTTAAGAAATCCATTTTTGATGTGTATCGATCGACCTTTGTTATGATGTTGCTCTTACTCGGCTGTGTATTATTAATTACCTATATTCCAGCCATCAGCCTATTTTTTATTGATTAAAAGAATGAAATAAAAAAATATAATATCAGGTCTGTATAAGTTCAATACATCAAAAAGGAAACATAATATGAGTAAAATACTATTAGCACTGCTATTTTCATTAATCACGACACTTTCATTTGCCACAACACATCCCTTTGATTTAACGATTCAAGGGGATGAATTTAATATTAAAAAATCATTAGAATTAAGTGATGTCGATGAAGGCAAAACAAAAATAAATTTTACCTTTAAAAATAATCAAAATAAACACTTTACATTTGATCTTAACTATAAAAAATTAGCGTCTAATCGTTCCTATCCTAGTAATTTAGATATTACGATAAAAGACGATCAAGGTAAAAAATTAGGTTATTTATTTTTTGCTAATAATAGTGTCGATGCACTTAAAAAAATAGGCATTTTTGGTTTGATTATTGATATTAATGGTAAACCTGTGGATATTAAGTTTTCCTTTGATAGCACTAAAAAAGGCTCACTTTATGTGGCTGATTTAGGTCATGAACGTTTTGTACAAGATACCTTAGTACCAAAATTTAACTTTCAAATGATACGTCCTGTGATTTTACCCAGTGTTCAAGCAGGTATACGTTCTATTACTTATTCTTTGGATCACCACCCTTATGACATTAATTATACATTACTCGATAAGGAAAATGGGACGGTCGAATTTCAACATAATTTATATTCTAAACAGAAGCAAACATCTCATCTACTTGAACGAATTTATTTTAGAGCCCATAATTTAGAAACATTGAGAGAAGCCATGTTTGCTGGAAAATATTTTCACACCACAGATGGCACCTTTA
This sequence comes from Gammaproteobacteria bacterium, assembly GCA_023144715.1. Lineage (GTDB taxonomy): Bacteria > Pseudomonadota > Gammaproteobacteria > GRL18 > GRL18 > GRL18. The sequence continues at coordinate 5,318 of JAGLFC010000082.1, forward strand.
AGCTTGTATTTTATCCAGCAATGGGTCAAACAGAACCGCCTAAACATTAATCGTAGAGCAATAAATACTATTCAATAAATTTTATTGTTTTATTGAATAGCTTTAAGCATGTAAAAAGATTCCTTTAAAAAGCTATGATATAATTCACTATATTGTGATTCTTTAAGGTATTATTATGCTCATTCAACGTTATAAAGTAAAAAAAATAATAGTCTTTTTACTGATTTTTTTATCAGGTTGCTCTGCTATTGCCACTGTAGAAAATAAGCCTATTGTAAAATTACCTGAGCCAGCCGAACGTTATAGTGCCGTCCAGCATACAAAACATCGACCTTTAGGCGATATTTTATTTTTATTGGCATTTTCTGGAGGAGGCACTCGAGCAGCAGCCTTGTCTTATGGTGTATTAGAAGAGTTAAAAGACACTCACTATCAAGTAAAAGGTAATGATGTTCGCTTGCTTGATGAAGTTGATAGGATTAGTTCTGTTTCAGGTGGTAGTTTTACTTCAGCTTATTATGGTCTTTTTGGTGATCAAATATTTGATGATTTTAAAGATGTTTTTTTATATAAAAATGTACAAAGTGAATTAAGCAATATTGTCCTGACGTTTTCCAATTTCGTGGGTAGCCTATTCTCTACAGAGAGTAGAACAGAAAAAGTCATTGATTATTATGATAAGAATATTTTTAAAGGGAAAACCTTTGCAGATTTAAAAAAAACAAGTCCCTTTATATTAATTAACGCGACGGATTTGAATTCTAATAGTCAATTCGTTTTTGTACAAAATCAATTTGATTTTTTATGTTCAGATATTTCTCAATTTAAAATATCAAGAGCTGTCGCTGCTTCATCTTCTGTACCAATATTATTTCCTCCCATTTTACTTAAAAAACATGAAGACTGTAATTTTCAAAAGCCAGATTGGTTAAGTCGAGCTGAAGTCCAAGCCACCAATAAAAATGACCTACGCTTGCAAGAATCGATTAATCCACTTAATTTTTACTTAAATAAAAATAACCCTCCTTATGTGACCTTATTGGACGGAGGTATTACTGATAATCTTGGATTAAGAACAGTGATCCGTAATATTAACTTATCAGGAGGAGCACATAAATATTATAATAAAGTGAATCAAAATTCTTTGATAAAAAAAGTGGTTGTCATTATAGTCGATGCTTCAACAGAGAGTGAAAATGATATTGGTAAAGAACAATCTTTACCACCTTTAAGTGATATTTTATCATCCGTAACAAACATACAATTACATCTTTATAATACAGAAACCAATATATTGCTCAAAAATGAATTAAATAAATGGATACAAAGTATTTCAACGAAAGAACATCCCATTACTTCTTATCTCATTAATATTAATGCAACGGCCATTGAAGATGTAAAAAATAGAAATTATTTTAATGCAATTCCCACGAGCTTTTCTTTAGAAAAAGAACAAGCTGATATGTTAATTGATACCGCTAAAATTTTATTACGTCAAAATTCTGAATATAAAAAATTATTGGTTGATTTAAAAAAGTAATCGATTAAAGAGTATTTACTTTGAAAACTATCATAATTCTTCACTTTATTGATAAATAGAAAAATTAAAACAACTCATTTTAGTTTATGCTATCATATCGCAATAAATTCCTTAGTATTTTTAATTTTTATCCAACATCATTGATGGGATGTTGGATGTCAATAAAATGATATAATTTCTAAATTAGAGATTGAAAATTATTATTGAATTGTCTATCCTAATGACAGAACATAAAAATGATACAATTCTGATTAATAATTTTAGTATTATTAATAGATTGGCAATTATTTTTAATGTAATTTCTTAATGTTTTTTAAATTTTTGACTGACTTAATTGGTAAGCTTATGAAAAAAATAATTGTTTCATCTCTTTCAACAATTGCCTTTACTGCAATTTTATCACAACCTGCATTAGCCGCTTATGGAGTATCTGATTTTTATTCTGCTGCACCTTATAGAGAAGTTTATGGCAATGATCATGAATTGTGTCAACGAATTATTAAGGAAAAACTCACTGATCCTGAATTATTAAACAAATGTGGTTATAAAATATTATCGCCTAGCGTTAAACAAGAACTTGTTCTTACCCCTACAGCTGCTAGTGTGACAACTACTGTAGCAAATGAAATTAGTATTCAAGCCGCATTATTATTTGATTTTGATAGCGATGTGTTGTCAAGCAATGCAAGAGCAGTTATAGATGAACGTACTGCAAAATATAGAAATAAAGGTCAATTAACCGCTAATGTCGAAGTGGTTGGACATGCAGATAGCACAGGTTCAGAATCATACAATCAAAAACTTTCTGAACGTCGTGCTCAAGCCGTTGCCAACTATTTAGAACAAAATACAAATATTACTCATGACAAACTCCATGTCTATGGTCAAGGCGAAACTAACCCCATTGCCTCCAATACAACCACAGAAGGACGTTCAGAAAACCGTAGAGTGATTATTACATTAAACGCAGAAGCTAAGTAATCATACAAGGTTAAGCAGTATGATCGTTTTAGCACAATGATCATACTATTTTTAATAGATTCAATTTAGAACAGCGTACTATTGAGCCACAAATGTGCACCAATACTGGCAAAATATCCTAATGCAATGACAGGAGTCCACTTTAAGTGACTAAAAAATGTATATTGTCCCTTAGCTTGTCCCATTAAAGCAACACCTGCTGCTGATCCCACAGAAAGTAATGAACCACCCACACCTGCCGTTAATGTCACTAATAACCATTGACCATTAGACATCTCTGGATACATTGTTAACACTGCAAACATAACAGGAATATTATCAACAATCGCTGAAATAATACCCACACTAATATTGGCCGTTGTTGCTCCCCATTCGTTGTACATTATGTCAGAGGCTAAAGATAAGTAGCCTAAAAATCCTAAACCTCCCACACAAAGTACGATCCCATAAAAGAAAAATAAGGTATCCCACTCTGCTTTTGCGACAGGTACAAAGACATCAAAAGCGACAATATCACCGACTCGAATATCATGTCTGCCTTGTAATTGTTGGGCACGTAAAATACATTTTTTATTAGTTTTCTTGAGATAATAACCCATTAATTGCAAATAACCTAAGCCTGTTAGCATTCCAATCACAGGTGGTAATCCAAATATACTATGAAAACTCACAGCCGTTATAATAGTGAGTAAAAAAAGACCTATCATGCGCTTTGCACCACGTTTCATATAAACATGCTCGACCATAGCATCAGGGTGTTCATTGGGAATATAAAAACTCATAATGAAAGCAGGTACAATAAAATTAATTAATGAAGGAATAAAGAGTACAAAAAACTCTGAAAATTCTAATACGCCTTTTTGCCACACCATCAAAGTAGTAATATCTCCAAAGGGACTAAATGCCCCACCTGCATTGGCAGCCACTACAATATTAATACAGGCAATGGCCACAAAACGAGTATTGGCTCCTCCAACGGATAACACAACCGCACACATTAATAAAGCCGTTGTTAGATTATCGGCCACAGGGGAAATAAAAAATGCAAGAAAACCTGTCATCCAAAAAATTTGCCTGAATGAAAAGCCTTTATGAATCAGCCAAGCACGTAGCTTGTCAAACACCCCTCGTTCTTGCATACCATTAATATAAGTCATAGCGATCAGTAAAAATAACATCAATTCTGCATATTCTAATAGGTTATGACGAACCGCTTGTTCAGCCACTTCTGATAGACCTTTTTGCGTATATACCCAGCCAATCATTGCCCAGATAATACCAGCCGCAAGGATCACCGGCTTGGATTTACGCATTTTAGTCAGTTCTTCAGTCATCACAAAAAGATAAGCAATAAAAAAGACAATCAAAGAGATATAGCCAATAGAACTCGAAGTGAGATCAAGTGCCTCTAAACCACAACTATCCTGAGCAAAAAGAGGTATAGGGAATAAAACAGCCAGTACGAAAACAAAAAATGTTTGATAATATATTTTTAAAATATGCATAACTCTCACAAAAAAATAATGGGTTATTCTACCTGTTTGTAGATAGTATAGTATCTTATGATACCACTCGTTTAAATAAATCTGTACGTCTACTGACGAGTCGATCTAAAAATAATAAACCATCAAGATGATCCAGTTCATGTTGCACCGCTCGTGCTTCATAGCCTTCACATTCATAGTCAATCATAGTACCCTGTGCATTGGTGGCATGCAATGTGATTTTTTCTGCTCGAATCACATTACCTGTGTAATCAGGAACTGACATACATCCTTCACGCCCTACTTTCATGCCCTTCCATGTTTTTATTTCAGGGTTCACTAATATCATACAGCCATTATGTTTAATTTTTGGCTTAGAGGATACATCTACAATCGCAATCCGTTGAAAACAACCCACTTGAGGAGCCGCAATACCCACACCACCAGGTCCAGCACGCATCGTTTCTTCTAAATCAATCAGAAATGCTATCAATTTATCATCAAACACATCAACAGGTTCTGATATTTTTTTCAACGTTTCGTTAGGGTATTTTAAAATATCTAATAGTGCCATATTACTTCCCGTTAGCCTATCATAATATCAATAGTGGTCATGTCAATATTGACTCCATCTGCTTTGATTTGCACAATAGCACTGTCTAAATCATGAGGATCTTCTCCTGCTATCCCCTCGATAGACATAATATAAATAGGATCGCTTTCTTCACCTGCCACATCAGAGGTCAAATCTAATATATTAAAGCCTGCTTGTAGAAGATGCTCAGTGGTCTTTGCTACAATACCGGGGCGATCAGCACCGTACACAGTAATACGTGTATCAGATATTTCATGATGATGTAAATAAGCTTCAATTGGCTGAAACGAACTACTCAATTGCAATTGTTCAACAACTGAGGCGATACTTTCTTTTAATTGTTCAATAGACTGATCACTTTTTACCATAAGCATAATGGTAAAATTACCCCCTAAACGCATCATTGAGGCTTCACCCAATTGTGCACCTGCATCAAATAAAGCCATTGTAATTTTTGCCACAATACCGGGTTTATCCTGACCGACTAACGTCAGCATATTCCATGTTGTCATTATTATTTCTCCACTTTTTTAAATTAACGACTTTCCAACCAAATAAGACTGGCCATACGCCCTGTTATCCCATCTCTACGATAAGAAAAAAAGCGTTCATGTTCTGTATAAGTACAATAGTTCCCACCACTGATATTTTCAATACCTAAAGCAGACAATCTAATACGAGCAAGTTGATAAATATCCGCTAGATATTTATTCTCTGATTTATCTGTCATTATTAGAGGCAATTCAATAAAACAAGCCTCTGTTTGTTCTTTTTCTTGTACGGTGGAATGCTGTAAAAAAGCCTGTCGCACGTCATCACCCACTTCAAATTTTTCTGCTCCAATCGCTGCCCCCAAATAAACAGACACATCACCTGCCTGACAAGCTCCACAGTTCAATACTTTATTGATGGCTTGCTCTAAAATACCATTGAGTAAACCACGCCAACCTGCATGAACCGCGGCCACAACAGTGGCTTGATGGTTACAAATCAACACAGGCAAACAATCTGCTGTCATGACCGCACAAACACAGCCAATAGTATCACTATAACTACCATCCGCATCACTATTTTGTACAGAATGATGAGCATTCACCATCGTATTGCTATGAACTTGGTTTAACCATAAAGGTTCTGCTGGTAAATATTGTGCCAATTTCTGTCGATTTTGTATCACTGTATCATGGTGATCATCAACGTGTGTTGCTAAATTAAAGCAGTCATAAGGCGTTTGACTATAACCACCTTGTCGAGTCGTTAATAAGGCTTTAACATTTTTGGGAATATCCCATTCAGGAACAATAATAGATGATTTCAATGAGATTGTTCTGTATAAGCCATTAATAATTGTTGTAATTGTTTCATATCTTCTGGCACAGGCACTGACCATTCTAGCCATTGCTTTGTTTTAGGATGTTTTAAACCCAATTTACGTGCGTGTAATGCCTGATGTTTATAATTATTTAAAAATTGTGTTAATTCAGGGGTGCAATTAGGCGGTAATCTTAAACGCCCTGCATACACTTGATCACCGACAATAGGAAAGCTTAAATAAGCCAAATGCACTCGTATTTGATGTGTTCGACCTGTTTCTAGCTTAACCTGTAATCGAGTATAGCTTCGATAACGTTGCTTTATCCTATAATGAGTAATCGCTTCTTTGCCATTGGCAGGATTTTTCATTACCGCCATTTTGACTCGATGCACAGGATGACGACCAATGGCTTCATCGACGGTTCCCCCACCAATCATTTCACCCATCACAATGGCTTCATATTCTCGATCAAATGCTCTTTTTTGCAATTGTTTCACTAAATAAGTGTGAGCTTTCAAGGTTTTGGCAACTACGAGTAAACCAGAGGTATCTTTATCAAGACGATGTACAATACCTGCACGAGGCACATTGATTAACTCAGGGCAATGATATAATAAGGCATTGAGTAATGTACCACTATGATTACCCACAGCAGGATGCACCACCAACCCCACAGGTTTATTAATCAATAAAAGCGTATCATCTTCAAAAATAATATCCAAGGGGATATTCTCAGCTTGCCATTCTCCTTGCTGTTCTTCTTCAATTGTCACGATTAAAGTTTCATTACCCATGACTTTAGTCTTTGGTTTGCATTGCTGACCATCGACTAAGATATGTCCTTTTTTTATCCATTGTTGTAATCGTGAACGAGAATATTCAGGCAATAACAAGGCAAGCACCTGATCCAATCGTTTACCATAATCTGTCTTAGATAAGTGAAATATTTTTTGTTCTTTTTGTTTCATTGTTTGATCTGTATTCATATCTGTAAGTATAACCTATTTACAGATGAAATTTGTTATTAAAGTCAGTATACTATGTGCTTTTTAAGAATAGATCATTAGGGATTACAACGCACTATGTCGAGCGCATCTTTAAGCCAATACCGTCTTTTTCTCTTTATCATTATGATAAGTGTGATCACCAGTGGTTGTTCCACTATCAGTTCTTGGTTTCCTAGTGAAGTTGATGAAACAAAAAGTTGGTCAGCCAGCAAGTTATATGCTGAGGCTAAAGCCAGTCTCAATGAAAATGAATATAAAACCGCTATTGGTCTCTATGAAAAATTAGAAGCTCGTTATCCTCATGGCACTTATGCACAACAAGCACAATTAGAAACGGCTTATGCCTATTATAAATATGAAGAACCTGAATCAGCTATTGCCGCAGCAGAACGTTTTATTAAACTTCATCCACGCCATGAGCATGTTGACTATGCTTACTATTTACGAGGCCTTATTACCTTTCCACCACGTAAAAGTATTTTTGAATTTATTTTTCCTCAAGATGAGTCCAAACGTGATCCCAACTCTTCTTTAGAGTCATTTAATTATTTTAATGAGATGGTACAAAAATTCCCCAATAGTACTTATTCTCCAGATGCTATTATTCGTATGCGTTATCTTCGTAACAAAGTGTCCAAACATGAACTTCATGTGGCACAGTATTATATGAAAAGAGAGGCTTATATCGCCGCAGCTGATCGAGCTTCCTACGTGGTCGAACATTACAAGAGTACCCCTGCTGTGAGTGAAGCACTCTTAATTATGGTTGAAGCTTACAAAAAATTAGAACAACCTCAATTAGCCACTGATGCTCAACGTGTTTACGACCTTAATCAAGAAAATTTTCATGCTGAAGTCTTTTATGAAGAAGAAGGGATTATTCCAGGCATTCCCGATTGGATGAAACCTGAAAATTAATATGAATTCAACCGCTCACATTTATTAAAACAAGGCATCAGCAGTGACATATAGTCAAGATAATGCAAACCATGAAAATCCAACGAATTCTTTTATTAATGTTGATCCAACAGAAGTCGCAAAATTTGAAGCGATGTCTACTCGTTGGTGGGATAAAGACGGTGAATTTAAACCCTTACATGATCTGAATCCTGTACGTTTACACTATATAAAAACACGTTCTCATGAACTTTCAGGCAAAAAAATATTAGATGTAGGATGTGGTGGTGGAATTTTAGCCGAAAGTTTAGCTCATGAAGGTGCCGAAGTGACGGGTATTGATATGGGAGAAGCCAATCTAACGATTGCAAAAATGCACCTGCATGAATCGGGTGAAACAGTTTCTTATCAAAAAATAACCGTTGAAGAGTTGGCGACACAACACCCTGCCTCTTATGATGTTGTCACCTGTATGGAAATGTTAGAACACGTACCTGATCCCAGTTCCATTATTAATGCGTGTCGTCAATTAGTAAAACCAAATGGGCATCTCTTTTTTTCCACTGTTAACCGTAATGCAAAATCTTATGCAATGGCGATTATTGGTGCTGAATATATTATGAAATTATTACCCAAAGGTACTCATGATTTTAAAAAATTTATTCGCCCTGCCGAATTAGATCAATGGATACGAGAAGCTCAATTAAGCACACAACATATCTCTGGTATGAGTTATAACCCTTTTTCTGGACAGTGTACTTTGAGTGATGATATTGATATTAATTATTTACTGCATGCACGTCCCTTATAATGAATACATAAATTATGATTAAAGCCGTTCTTTTTGATCTTGATGGTACATTTGCCGATACCGCACCTGATTTAGCAGGTGCATTAAATCAATTATTACAAGAAGAAGGTCAAAGCCCTTTGCCTTTTAATATTATTCGTCCTATTGTTTCGCATGGTGGTGTTGCCTTACTTAAATTAGGCTTTAAAATTGATGAAAAACATACTGATTTTGAACGTTTAAAAACAAGATTATTAGATATTTATCTGAATAATATTCATCAGTTAACCGATACTTTTGAGGGCATCAAAGAATTATTAATTCAACTTAAAAAAAAGCATATTATTTGGGGAATTGTCACCAATAAACCTGCATGGCTGACCGATCCTTTAATGTTACAAATGGGCTATAGCGAAGCAGCTTCGACAATTATTAGCGGTGATACCATTGCTGAACGTAAACCCCACCCTGCCCCCTTATTATATGCCTGCCAGCAAATTAATTGCCAACCTTCAGAGTGCTTATATGTCGGCGATGCTAAACGAGATATTACCGCAGGCAATGCTGCAGGTATGACCACAGTGGTTGCTCTCTATGGTTATATTGAAAAAAATGATGATCCTGATACTTGGAAAGCAGATTCGTTCATTCAACATCCTTTAGAGATTATGGCACTGACTATCAATAACAACTGTGAATTAAGTATTCAATAAGAGTCCCACTACCATGACGGATATAAACACCCCTCGTTGGCATACCTATCAGGATGCCAATGCTGTTGCACAAGCTAAATCAGGTGTGGATATACTGATTGTTCAAGTGGCTTTAGGTCACTTGCGGACTTAATCTGAGTTCTGGATAAGAAATGTAAAATTTAGCAAAAAGAATGCCTAAGTTCTCAATAAATAATGATTTATTTATTTTTTTCTTCAATCCATTTACTCATAAAATATTGGCTTCGATATAAATTATGATTTAATATCTGCCCTATAAAATTATGCTGTCGATGTGTTTTGAGAGTGGCGATTAAATCTTCTAAACGCTGTGTAAAATAATGGCTATGTTGTTGCTTATCAAAGTGTTTTTGAATCAATAATGGAGCTGAATCGCTATAATCTTGCCACAGTGATGGATTCTGATATAACTCAATGGCATATTGAATAAATTGTTGGGTATCATCCATAGAATCAATCACTCGCCCCCCCTGAGCCACGTTATCCGTCGATGCAAAGCCCATGCCTTCACAACCAATGGGGGTTGTCACACAAGGTGTTTGAGCGATAAAACCATCCGCAATTTTACCTTTTATACCTGCCCCAAAACGTAAAGGGGCTAAATTGACACGATAATGACTCAGGGTTTCCAGTGCATGTTCAGCACGACCTTGAATGATAACCCCTTTCTTAGGCTGGTGTAATTGGTAGACTTTTTCAGAAGGATACGCACCATAAATATGCAGTTGAGCCTGAGGCAATTGTGCTCTTATTGGAGACCAGAGTGCTTGATAACACCATAATACCGCATCCCAATTAGGGGGGTGTAAGAAATTACCGATCATCACAAAATGTTCACGTTCATAATAAGAACGAGGCTCACACACCGACTCATCCAAATCTAACATAAACGGACAATAATGTAATATCTCAGGTGACAGATGAAATTGTTCGGTTAATAATTGTATTTCATAACGAGAAATAATCAGACTGAGATCACAACGCAAAATAGCGGCTATTTCACGTATGGCATCATCACTATAAAGATCAATAGACTGCCCACTTTGTAAGGCTTTTTGTCTGGCACGACGTAAAAAATGTAAATCCTGAGTATCTAAAATATTAATGGCATCAGGACACACATCATGAACACGAGGGGCAAATTGTTCTTCCGTAATAAAGCGATCATAAAAAACAATATCAGGCTGTAATTGTTGCAGATACTCATCAAAAGAAGCATGATTTAATTGAATAGAGACTGAAGTAATGCCTAAACGATCCAAATCAGCACAATATTCACTTTTATCTGCGGCACAAGCAAAATGGATAGAATACTGCTTGAGTAAAGCCTCAAGCAACGCCAGCGTACGATAACCTGCCGCAGAGGAAGTCGGTTCTGGCCATAAATGACCGATAAACAAAACAGTGTTACGATGATTCATGATGCCCATCAATCGCGATAATTCCTTCCAAATGATGGCTAATAATACGTTTTGCTAAGGTTATAAAGGCGGTAAAATATGGCTGAGATTTATCTTCGGTACGAATCGCCGCATATAAAGTGCCCCAATACCCTTGCTCACCTAACGGTAAAGCTGAAATATGATACTGTTTCAGCACCTTTTTATTTAATACCCAACAGGGTAATGCCGCCACTCCCCTATTACTAGCCACTAATTGCAAGGTCATAGGTTTCACTTGAGAATGCCTGACCATACTCGGTTCAACACCTGCCGGTCCTAAAAATTGCGTAAAAATATCCAATCGTTGACGTTCCACAGGATAAGTAATCAAAACATCATCATACATATCCTGAGCAAGAATACAGGACTCATTTGCTAATGGATGATGTTGTGAGACAGCAAGTAATAATTGATATTTAAACAGTGGAATATAAGTCACCTCATTACTATTACGAATATCTGAGGTCAGAATTAAATCCGTATTCGCACGTAATAAAGAATCACTCGGATTGAGATCAAACCCCGTAGATAAATCCAATTCTACATCAGGCCAATCAATACGATATTGATTCAATGTTGGCATCAACCAATCAAAACAACTATGACATTCTACTCCAATACGTAAACTACCACTATTGCCTGTTTTAATGCGTGCTAATTGTTGTTCAGTTTGTTTTACGAGGGGCAATATTTTATCCGCTAATTCTAAGAGTTTTTTACCCGCAGGCGTAAAACGCATAGGACGTGTTTTTCTGACCAATACCGGTGTACCCAAATAATCTTCCAACACTTTGAGTTGGTGTGATAAGGCTGATTGAGATAAGTTCAGTAATTGTGCCGTTGCGACTAAACTCCCTGTATTTTTTAAACCCACTAATGTTTTAAGATGACGAATTTCTAAATCCATAGCGAATCCCCTATTTATTGAAACCTTGCGTCTAGTGTAACGTATTTTTTCTTTTCTGTAGAGCGGTTACTTTTTAGAATTTTCAATACCCTGATCAATATTATTGAGTAATGCAATCAATTTTTTTCCCATTGAATAGGCAAGATTAACAGGCACAGCATTACCAATTTGTTTATATTGGCTACTGATTGATCCCATAAATTCCCATTCATCAGGAAACGTTTGAATGCGTGCATACTCTCTAATTGTTAAAGGTCTTGTCTCTTCGGGGTGACAACGTTCTGTTTGTTTTTGTGCAGGTGCACAGGTTAAGGTTAAACTTGGGCTATCATAGGATAATCGTCTTGCCATTCCTGTTTTACCACCTCCCATAAAATAACTTTTTTGCATATATTCTCGTTGTATATCATCTGGAAGATTGACCCAACAACCACCGGGTGGCACCATTGATAAAATTTTCTTTTTTCGCTCTGGGTACATTTGACCTTGAGATTTAGGACAATCAGTATTATATAATACGCCTTTTTTTAGAGCATCTTTTACCGTTAATATGGTATTAAACGGCTCCGGCCATTTAAAATTATTGTATTTAACCAGATCATTGCGAATACACACAAGAAATAAACGTTCTCTTTTTTGAGGTACTCGATAAAAAATAGCTTTTAACACTTTTGGCTCAATTAAGGTATAACCCAGTTCTTGGATCACTGACTTAATCGCTTGCAAGGTTTTTCCATTATCATGAGAGGACAGTCCACGGACATTTTCACCTAAAAATACTTTAGGCTTTAGTTCCTTTATCGCACGTGCAAATTCAAAAAATAAAGTGCCTCTTGTGTCTTCAAAACCTAATTTATTACCTGCATAAGAAAACGCTTGGCAAGGAAAACCACCTGATAAGAAATCTATATTGTGATAGCCTGTAAAATCAATCGTGCTAATATCACCCTCCAGAACATGCCAATTAGGACGATTTTTCCTTAATGTGGCACAGGCATTTTTATCCAATTCATTCAATGCAACCGCATGAAATCCTGCTTTTTCTAAGCCTATTGCTAACCCCCCTGCCCCTGCAAATAATTCAATTGATTGATATTGTTTAATGGGTGTGATTTTTTGTTCTTCTTCCCATTGAGAAGCCAGCATTGCCTTAATAGGTGGAAATTCATTCAAATCAGATAAAGAATAATATCCATTTTCTAATGGTGTAACTTTCCCATTTTTTTTCCAGATTTTAACCGTTCTTTTAGAGACCGACATAATATCGGCTAATAAAGATTCTGAAATAATTTCTTTAGACATTAAAATCACCAAAACCTTCATATTTTTCAAAAGATAATAAATAGAGACTTTTAAGTAGATTGGGTGATAATTGTTCTAGTTCTGTGAAAACAGTATTTGCTTGAGCGTCTAATTTTATGTCATGAACAATATCTTCAATCACTTTGGGTAATTGTTCACAAAGTTCTTTAAATGCTGTTTTTTTACCTGTGACACATTTATAAAATTGATCAATTGAAACTCGCCTGATCTTTTCGTTTGAAACAGAATTACCATCTAAGCTAATAGACCAAATAACATTTTGACTTTTTCGAGCAATAACTTCAACTAATAGACATTTTGCATTAGGATTTTTTAACAGAGTATTTTGCATCCTCATGTATGTTTTTTGAGAAGATGATGAATTCATGGTGTTATGCTTATTTTTCATTTCCACATAATAATGATCACCTAAATGAACAATATCATATCCATTG
>JAGLFC010000083.1 GCA_023144715.1 Gammaproteobacteria bacterium
TCGGTATTACTATCCGCTTCCCAAAAAGCATCAAAATCAATCCCTTTTTTATCACAAAGGTTTTTAAAACTAGCAATATAGCCTATGGGGGCATCTAGCCACACATAAAAGAATTTTCCGGGGGCATCAGGAATTTCAAAACCAAAATAAGGAGTATCACGGGAAATATCCCACTCTTGTAAACCTGATTCAAACCACTCTTGTAGCTTATTACCCACTTCTTCTTGTAAATGCCCTGAGCTAATCCATTCTTTCAGCATGACTTCAAAATCAGGGAGTTTAAAGAAATAATGCTCAGAATCTTTTTCTATGGGGCTTGCACCTGAGACCACAGATACTGCATTAAGCAATTCGGTAGTACTATAGGTGGCACCACAGGCTTCACAATTATCACCATATTGATCGTCTGCACCACATTTTGGACACGTGCCTTTAATAAACCGATCAGGTAAAAACATTTCTTTTTCGGGATCATAAGCCTGTGAAATGGTTCTTTTATTAATATGCCCTGCTTGTTTGAGACGCTGATAAATCGTTTCTGAAAAGAAACGGTTTTCACTTGAATGGGTACTATGAAAATTATCAAAATTAACCGCAAATTCTTTAAAATCTGCTTGATGTTCAACACTGGTATCATTAATGAGCTGTTCGGGTGTAATACCTTCTGATTGAGCACGTAGCATAATGGGTGTGCCGTGAGCATCGTCCGCACAGACATAGTAACATTCATGACCTTGCATTTTTTGGAAACGCACCCATATATCCGTCTGAATATATTCAACAAGATGCCCTATATGAATAGAGCCATTCGCATAGGGTAATGCACTCGTGACTAGGATTTTTCTATTTTTTTTATTGAACATAATGACCAGAGCCTGTTTTTGTTTTTATAACTTATAAAAAATAACGAGGTATCTTAACAATTTTATAGCTTCTTACTCAAGTTTAGTCGTCTTAATCATTGCTAAATTTGTATCAATTTTATATCAAGAGGACTTGAGTCCGCTTGCATTCTTATTCAAACTATATAATAATTGACTAATTTACTCAAGAATCAATTTTATTTAGCCATACTATAGCTGGAGCATTTAGATATGACAACAACTGTCGAACAAGTGAACGAAACATTAAAAGAATATATTGATCCGTATTTAGAAACAGATTTAGCGGCGGCTCATTGTGTGAAAAATACACAGGTAGACGGTGAAAAAGTCACCATTGATATTGAGTTAGGTTTTCCACATCAAGGCTATGAACAAACACTCAGTGATAATATAAAAGAAGCGCTAAAATCACTTGCCGATGATGTCACTGTTAATATTAGTAGCAAAATTGTCATTCACGCCGTACAAAAAGGGGTTCAACCCATTCAAGGCGTAAAAAATATCGTGGCTGTGGCATCAGGTAAGGGTGGTGTGGGCAAATCAACCACAACCGTTAATCTTGCTTTAGCACTTGCCGCAGAAGGTGCACGAGTTGCGGTATTAGATGCAGATATTTATGGGCCTAGTATGCCTAGAATGTTAGGTATTACGGGTAAACCCGAATCGGCTGATGGTAAATCACTTGAACCATTAGTCAATTATGATATTCAAACCATGTCTATTGGTTTTTTAATTGATGATGATACCCCAATGATCTGGCGGGGTCCTATGGTCACTCAGGCGTTGGAGCAGTTATTTAAAGACACTCGCTGGAAAGACGTGGATTATTTAGTCGTTGATCTACCACCTGGCACAGGTGATGTGCAATTAACCTTAGCACAAAAAATACCTGTCAGTGGTGCTGTTATTGTCACAACCCCACAGGATATTGCCTTATTAGATGCTCGTAAGGGTCTTAAAATGTTTGAAAAGGTGAATGTACCTGTATTGGGTGTGGTCGAAAATATGTCCACTCATATTTGTAGTAATTGTGGTCATGAAGAACGCATCTTTGGTGAAGGCGGCGGTAAGCGCATGTCTGAAGAAGAGAATGTTGATCTATTAGGCTCATTACCTTTAGATATGAGTATTCGTCAATTAGCCGATGATGGTAAGCCAACGGTCATTGCTGAACCTGATAGCCGTATTACTGAGCTGTATACCGATATTGCTCGTAAAGTCGCTGCAAAACTGGCTCTTAAAGCACGTGATTATAGTAATAAGTTCCCTAAAATTGTGATTAAAAACGATTAAAGTTTATGTAAAAACTAAAGTTTTAATTAATGATGGGCTGAGGTTGCTTAATCAGTAAGCTCTCCCCTTCTTTCATGGAGACTATCATTATGAGCAATTTCAATCAAAAAGACATTAATACGGCTATATTCGCTGAAACACTCTTTCTAGCAAACCTTTTATTAATCCCTATTATCCCTTTTCTTATTTTACTTTATCTCTTTAAACAATATTTTCATAAAAAAGACTCTATTGCCTATAATCATATTAGACAAACGCTGATTGCCAGTGTATTTGCAGGTATTTTTATTATCATTATTGCCGTTGTTTTTTATTTTTTTAGTGCCACCAGTGCTGGTATAACTTGGACAATTATTATTACCTACATCACTTGCGTACATAGTGTATTTGTGATGTTAGGTATTTACGGATTGTCAAAAGCAATGAGTGGGCAACTCGTAAAGTTTCCATTAATTCAACATATATGATCAAAAAATTAAAAAAAATAAAAATAACTGCCCAGCAATTTGATGAACTGCTTAATAGTTGCCAATTAATTAGAAATAATAAATACGATCAGCCTAAAGTGGGGCTATTTAAGGAAAAAAAGTTATTAATTTTTTTTGGTTGGATAAAAAGAAATTTTTTAGACGTTATATTTATACTGTATCACAACAATTTGTACGTAATGCCGAAAAAATTCAGCACCGAGGATTTATCACCAGCGTACCAAAGGTGTGGTATAGGTGTGATGAAAGACAAGTAGAGCTTGTTATTTATGATTTTTTGCCAGGTATCACCATTTATAATACAATTGCTGAAACAGGTTCAACTGATATTTTAAAATCATTTGCCACTTATATTGCCCAAGTACATAAGGCTAATATCTACTTTAGAGCAGGGCATTTAAATAATTATTTGCAAGATAAGGGAGAATTTTCCATTATAGATGTTGATAATGTACGCTTTCATCTCTCTATACGGCAGCGTGCTAAAAATTTATCTTACTTACAAAGCCATGCTTTTTCCAACCAGTTATATTTTTTTAATGACTATGATTTTAAACATTTTGTTAATCAATACTTAGCAATGGCTCAATTATCATCAGTGCAAGAAATAAAATTGTGGAAATATCTGAATCACTATGGTCAACAACAATAACCACTTTATTGCTTTAAATTTAATAACGTGTACACAAAGATCCATAGTTTTAGCGGTGGCTTAATTTACGCATATATCATTTGTTGTGCAATATTAATGGCATAATTTAAACTACCTGTATTGGCTGTACCTTTACCTGCAAGATCTAGTGCTGTGCCATGATCAACAGAGGTGCGAATAAAAGGTAATCCAAGAGTAACATTAACGGCTTTACCAAAGCCTTGATATTTAAGTACAGGTAAGCCCTGATCATGATACATCGCTAATACAGCATCTGCTTGGGCAAGATTTTTTTCTGAAAATAAGGTATCTGCAGGTAGAGGCCCTGTTAAATAAAAGCCTTGTGCTTGTAATTGCTTAATAACGGGAATAATGACATCAATTTCTTCCCTACCAAGATAACCCTCTTCACCTGCATGAGGATTCAGCCCACACACTAAAATATGTGGTTTAGCAAGACCATATTTTGTTTTTAAATCATGATTAAGAATATGCAAGACTTGAGTTAAAGTGTCATGAGTAATCGCCTGAGCAACGTCTTTAAGTGGTAAATGAGTCGTTGCCAATGCAACACGCATTTTATCACTTGCAAGCATCATAACCACTTTATCAGTATGTGTTTTTTCTGCTAGATACTCAGTATGACCCGTAAAGTGATAACCTGCTTCATTGATAATTCCTTTATGAATAGGCCCTGTTATTAAAGCATCAAATTGTTTATTGACACAGCCTTCAATCGCAATATCTAAGGTTTTTAAAATATAAGACGCATTATGAACATTAAGAGTACCTGCAATGCTTTTTTCTGCCAGTAAAACAGGTATATAATAAAGGCTACCTGAACCTGATGGTTCTTTCATATTTTTATTATAGGGAATGAGCTTAATAGGTATTTGTAATAATTTGGCACGCTCATACATCATCTCTGGATCAGCAATAATGACCACTTGATTGTCATGAACTTGTTGGGCATAGCGAATACATAAATCAGGACCAATACCACTGGGTTCACCTGGAGTGATGACGAGTGTATACACTGTTTTGTTATCCTTAATTTTTTTTAACTATTGTCGTTGAGAATCTCAACATACGCTTCATCGCGTATTTTTCGATAAAATTCTTCTGTCTGCTCTGTCACTTTACGTTTTTTTAATATTTGTGCCGCTCTTTGTTTAATTAATTCATCAGCATCATCATGGGAACGTCTACCGAGTACTTCAATAATATGATAACCAAAACTTGTTTGTACAATAGGGCTGATTTCACCAATTTGTAATTGATTCATTGCTGTTTCAAATGGAAGCACCATAGTACCTTCTTTAAACCAACCTAAATCTCCTCCTTTTGTTGCCGAAGAGGGATCATCTGAATGAGCATGTGCCATAGTCGCAAAATCTTCACCATTAATAATACGGCTACGAATTTGGTTTAAACGCTTTTTGACACGTTTATTATTATTCACAATAGTGGGTTTGATTAAAATATGGCGAGCATGAGTTTGTGTGACAATATGTGATTGTGCTCCTTTTATATCAACAATGGTCACAATATGAAAACCACTGGCATCATGAATAGGATCAGAAATATCACCCGCTTGCATTTCTTGTACAACATCGACTAAAACAGTAGGAATTTCTCCTGCTTTGCTCCATCCTAAATCCCCTCCTTCAAGTGCATTTTGTCCGTTTGACATCGCCACAGCCACATCAGAGAAAGCACTGCCTGTACGAATTTTTTTAACGGCTTCAGCTGCTTTTTCTTGTGCTTCTTGAATCACATCAGGTGATGCCCCTTGAGGGACAGCGATTAAAATATGTTTCAGATGATAAGATTGTTCAGCACCACCTTGTTTATTGACATTAAATAAAAAATTTTCAATTTCTTGATCACTCACTGCAATTTTATTAACCACATTACGTTGCAAGAGACGTTTTAAAATAACTTGTTTTTTTACTTCTTCACGAAAAGTGCGGAAATTAACGCCTTGATGTGACAGTTGTTGACGAAAGTCACTCACTGATAATTGATTTTGGGCAGCAATACTCGTAATAGCACGACTGAGTGTCGTATCGTCTACCTTGATACCTGTACGTTGTGCTAATTCAAGTTGTATTCTTTCTAAAATCATACGATTCAATACTTGTTCAACAAGCACATTGGCAGGGGGTAAATTGACTTTTTTTTGCTTGAGATTTTCTACCACCTCATCAAATTGAGCCTGTAATTCTAATTGAGTAATGACATCTTCATTCACAATTGCCACAATATTATCAAGATTTGAAATACTCTCAGCTTGACTATGAAGACTATATAAAGCAAAAAATAAGAGACTAAAAAATTGCTGAATACCCGTAGTTTTAATGTTATATCGTCTATTAAATAGCATTTTTATTCCTAATCACTTAATTTTTCCAAGCCTCAAATCCTGGAATATCTTCTTCTAAATCATGACCACTACCCGCCAGAGCTTGCGATAATGAGCCAAGCCCTTTAAATTGTATTTGTAACATGACATAGTTATTAGCTTTAGCATAATAGTTATCTTGTTCACGACCAACAATAAAACGTAACGCATAACAGCAACTATCATATTCAAGACCCAATTTGGAATCAAGCGTATAACTATCACGCGATTTATCAATGGTTATAGCACTTAAATCATCACTGGCACGATGATCATAAAGGGAATAATACCAATGTGCTAAAGCACTCCAATTACTTGCTATTTTCCAATATGAAGATAATTCTATTTGCTCATAATCCTGAGCACGATAGGAATAATCTAAGTTTGCAATATGATAACGATCAGACTTATATTGTAAACGATAACGTGCTTCGTCGGTGACACCACTATCATTAGGATTATAAAGTAATGAATATGACGTGTACCAAGAAGGTGCAAATTGGCTAGTAATTTCGGCGGCAACACTGGAACTAGAGCGTGTGTCTTCACCGTTTCTTCTGTGTATTGGATCACCATCATAATTATAATCTAAAGTCACATTTCGGTCTTCAAAATAATAAATCTGTCCAATAGAAGCCGTGAATCTTTCTGCACCTGTATTTTCATCAATAAAACGAGTGGTAAATGCAGCGCTTAATTGGCTCGCATCACCCAATCGATCAGCTCCAGTAAAACGACTTTCTCGAAAGAGCTGATTAAAACTGAAATTGGTTAAACCTGTGTCAAATAAAGGAATGTCATCTTGATCTTTTTCAGGTGTATAAAGATAGTATAAACGTGGTTCTAAAGTATGTAGCATAGGCGTATCAAATAAACTCAAGTCACGTTCCAGAAAAAGTCCACTGTCTAAACTAAAAATAGGGGCAACACGAGAAGGGCTGTCATCATCCCAATTAGTAGAGCGTTCGGGATCAGAATCTTCATTATCCAGTTGATAAGTGACCATATCTAAACTGAGTTTGGGTTTTATAAAACTATAAGAATTTTTAAAAGGAAGACTGATACTTGGCTTTATGTGTAAGCGACTGGCTTCAACACGTTTATCCTGATAATCATCCCAGTTTTGTGCAAACATGACAAATTCAGAATCAAAGCCTGTTTCTAAGGTAAAATCCTGACCCAAAGCAAAATCTTTATCTGCTGATAAAGTCAGTTGGGGTAAACGGCTATAAGTGTGAGTATCATACTCTAATTCCTGATAACCTTGGGTACGAGCCATAAAATTAAAGACTTCACCTGTGTAATTAACTTGACCTAGACGCAATAAATGAGTTTCACTTTTATCTCTAATATTACTCGCAAAATCATCCAAATAGTAACGATCACTGACATAATTATAATTCAGATTTCCTGACCAACCATTATTCCAATTAGCACGTTGTTGTACGCTAAATGCACCTCTATTTTTAGAAATATCTCGTGGTCTTACTTTGCCTTTTGGATCAGTTGTACCAATGTTATCAACACCTTCACGATCAACAACATCTGCGGCATCACGGGTATCATTATAATTATTATCATTGAGCCATTCTGCATAAAACTCACCTGAGTAATTTTCTTGTAAGTAGCGGTATTCTCCACCGAGCATTAAACCTCTATCAGATAAAACTTGTGGTGTAATAATAGCATCTTGATTAGGGGCAATATTAATATAATAAGGGGTCGCTAACTCAAAGCCATTCATTTCTGAAAAGCCTACATCAGGCATTAAAAAACCGCTCTTTCGGTCATTATTGAGTGGAAAGGTCATATAAGGAATATAAGCAATAGGAACACCTTTAAATCTCATCACTGCATGTTCTGCTTCGCCATAACCTTCACTCAGGTGTAATGCCATTTCACTGGCACTTAAATACCAATCTTGGTTAGCAGAAGAACAACTTGAATAGGTGGTATTTTCCATTGTGATATTATTAGGAGCAAACTGAATATTTTTTGCCGTACCTTGAGCAGGACGTTTAGGCAACTCATACATAGCATTATTAATCTGACCTTTACTTATATCGGTTTCATAAATTGCACTATCACCTTTGAGAAGCATACCTGGTTCAGAAATAATCACATTTCCTTCCGCATTAAATATTCGTGTTATTTTGTTATAACTGGCCGTATCTGAACTGAGTGCTTGAATATCTTTATTAATGATGACATTGCCGACAAAATTAATCAGATTGCTATCTGCTGAAATAGCTTCATTGGCTTCAACAATAGTAGTTTCATTAGTTTCAGCATTGAGCGTATTGTATTTATATTCATCAATTGATTGTACAAAACAACTGGTTTGAGTCTCAATGGGATAATTAATTAGTTCAGATTTTTCAGCAATACTAAGACCTTTAGACGATAATCCAGTATCTGCTCTAATAGGAGCAGGTACTGGGTTTCTAGGGAGTGATGCCGCACTTTGAGAAAAATTACGCCCCTGAGTGCTGTCGTACTCCATCGCTTGCCCACCACTGACACTATCTTCCATATTGGAAAAATCAGCTTGTGGAAAGGGTTTATTCGGATCTAAGCTAGAGGAAACATTCTTGGATTGAGTTTCTGTAGAATCACTAAGACCTTCTCCCTCTATTGTTTCAGATTTTATTTGTTGAACTGACGAGCCGTCTTTAGGGACAGCACAACTCCAATAACCTTCATGAATAAGTTTACATTCCCAATTATCAAATTGAGGTTCTTCATCATCAAACTGAAGATCTTCTGCAAAAATAATGGGTGAAAAAAAAAGAAGAGTTAAAATTAATGCGGATGGGTAGTATAAAGATCGTGAAAATAATAACCATAAAAAACGAATATTAGTTTTTTCTTTCTCAAAAATCAAAATATTAAGTGCATCAGTTTTTTTCTTATTATTTTTTCTATGCATATTGATTCTATATATATTTTTATTATTTATTAAAAGTCTAAAAGGAAAGTAGCCCTTCTTATTTTAGCATTGTTTTTTAAAGCGTGTCGATTGTATTTTTCATGTTATTCAATAGCTTTTATGTGAGGGCAAGTTTTTCCACACTTTAAAAACACTCAAAGCACGATTTAATAGGGGTATATCCTTAATTTGTGAGATAGAAATTTTTTTATGTAGATGAGGTAGAGCAAGTTCTTTATAGATAAA
>JAGLFC010000084.1 GCA_023144715.1 Gammaproteobacteria bacterium
CACATAGGACAGGGTTCACTGCTTGCATAAAGTGTACATCCCTTTAAAGAAAAATTCTGAAGCGTCTGACAGGCATCTCTAATGGCTTCAATTTCAGCATGAGCAGTAGGATCATTATGATGGGTGACTTGATTATAACCTCGCCCAATGATTTTATTATTCTTAACAATCACTGCTCCAAAAGGACCACCATGCTCAGTTTCAATTGATTTTTGAGCCAGTGAAATTGCTTCATTCATAAAAATTTTTTTCATTTATGCAACTTAGCATAAAGCTCTTGATATTTCTATTTTTGATTGATCTTAATCATTTTAAAAAAATATTTTTTTCTGATAGAATAGGTAGAATTATACGTATAATTGAGTAGAATAATGACGCAAGAAAATTTTAAAAATAGTCTAATTGGTGAATCACCTGAATTAAATGCTGTTTTATGGGCAGCAAAAATTACGGCTGCTTCAGATGTTACTGTATTAATTCAAGGTGAAAGTGGTAGTGGTAAAGAGATCTTTGCTCGTGTTATTCATAATGAAAGCAATCGAAAACAACAAAAAATGATTTCAGTCAATTGTGCTGCTATTCCTGAAAATCTTGCAGAATCCATGTTATTTGGGCATATTAAAGGTTCTTTTACAGGGGCTATTAGTAATCAAAAAGGCTATATTCAAGAAGCGGATAACGGCACTTTATTTTTAGATGAAATTGGTGAATTGCCTTTTTCAGTACAAGCTAAATTATTACGTTTTTTAGAATCTTCTGAGTGTCAAAAAGTGGGATCAACAACCACACATAAAATGAATGTAAGAATTATTGCAGCCACTCATCGTAATTTACGTGAAGAAATTAAAAAAGGTAATTTTCGTGAAGATTTATTTTATCGCTTGCACATTGTACCTTTAGAAATTCCAGCATTGCGTGAACGAACAGGTGATGTGCAACTTTTATTAACACATTTTACTCATTCTCTTGCCAAACAATATCATGTTGAACCCACTCGCTATAGTAAAAATGCAATAAAATGTCTTAAAGCGTATTCATGGCCTGGTAATATACGCGAATTACGTAATTTGTGCGAACGTATGAGTATTTTATTAGCAGGTAAAACCATAGAAATTGAAAATTTACCTTCAGAAATTAAAAACATTCAAAATGATGAGCATTTAGTTTCTTTACCTGATAATGGTCTCTCATTAGAAAAAGTAGAAATTGAATTAATTAGACAGGCTTTGGATAAAAGCTCAGGCAACCAAAGTAAAGCGGCTCGTTTATTAGGCTTAACTCGTGATACCCTATTGTATAGAATAAAAAAATATGCAATTAAACACCATTAAAAATAATTTTTTAATGGCTTGTTAGCAGATTTCTCTACAGATGAAGGAGATTTCTGAATATTAAGAAATTTTTAGATCAGCTTATATTCTTAAAAATGAATTTTTATTCTTAATAAAATCAAAGTTTTGGCTAGCAGTTTCAGTCAATTCAGTCAAATAATCATTATCAATGATTGTTTTGTAGCAACCATATTCCTGTGCAAGACTTATCGTAAATTCTAATAATTCATTAGCAATATTTAACCGTTCATCTTTATCATTGACATTGTCGGATACAATTAAATCATCAACAAAAGCCGTTGTTGAACCTTCATGCGTCATTTGTACAATAATAACCAATGTAACCATTCCCACGACTTCTGCTTCGGTCGATGCCACAATTTGAAAATAATTAGAGTCATCTAAAATAGATTGATAAACAGCATTGGCATCATGCCGCTCCATAATATCGCCATCGTCTATTGAAGGCATCTGTATCAGTTTTAAAACATCTTCAAGATCGCTCTCATTTGCTTTTCTTATAATGATATCATCAGACATAATAGAGTACTGTTCCTATAAATAATCAATTAAGCTCTTTTCAAAGGTAAATAATGTCACTACTAAAGTAGTAATTTCATTTCTAACTTTCTAAGTTTAATAAAATTTTTTAGTATTATTATCGTGTTTAACGTTCATTCTAGCATAACCAATATTTTTTACTAAGTAAGATGTCATTTTTTGTTGTACTTGCGATAAATTTATATCATAAATGTAATCAGAAAGCTGAACTATTTGAAGATCTTTATAGCCACAGGGATTAATTTTCCTGAAAGGTGCAAGATCCATTGCAATGTTAAGACTCAAACCATGAAAAGTACACCCTTTTTTAATACGTAAACCTAAAGCAGCAATTTTGGCATCATTAATATACACACCCGGTGCTTCTTTTTTTGCATAAGCGTTGAGCTGATAATCCTTCAGGGTATCAATAATACTTTGTTCAATTAAAGTAATAAGATGACGCACACCCAAATGACGGCGTTTTATATCAAGCATCAAATAAACGACTAATTGTCCAGGACCATGGTAGGTAATTTGCCCTCCCCGATCAATATTAATAATAGGAATATCACTGGTTTCAAGAATATGTTCTGATTTACCGTTTCGACCCATAGTAAATACGCTATGATGTTCTAATAACCAAATTTCATCACAGCTATTAGTATTTCGTTGTATTGTAAAGTCTTGCATAGCAGACCAAACGGGTAAATAATCTTGTAAACCCAAATTTTTAATAATCACTGTATCAGAAGGTGATAACAAAAGATAAATCCTTCTTAATTTAGCTCGTTACTGATTAATTGGATTTTATAAAATCCTAAAGTGTATTGTCAATAGTTAAAAAACGATATATTCTATAGACACTGGAAAAAAATATTAATTACATTGGTTAAATAACCCATTGAAAAATTTATTTCAAGTTAATAAAATAGCGTCCAAAGCAATAAAAATCAAACAAAATAATGCTTTATTTTTGCCTGATTTTTGTTCTTTTCCAATAGTATTAAGTGTTGTTATTATTGCTGAATTACTTGCTTTTATTTTGACTCTAGCCCCTTTGAGTATTGCTCAACAAGGCTGGAATGATTTAGCATTAACCTCATTATTTATTCAATGGAATGCCTTAATGTGTAGTAGTACTTTATGTTTATTGCGTCCACTCATTAAATACCGATCACCACAATTTATCGCCATTAGCAGTTATTTAAGTATACTTTTAACCTTTACATTACTCAGTGAAATCACCTTCTATGTGATCAATGAATATAAGATTACTCGTATTATTGAAACATCAACACACTGGGAGTTTTTGGTGCATAACCTCTTAATTGGGGGAATTATCAGTGCCTTGGCATTGCGTTATTTTTATATTCAACATCAATGGCGCATTAGAATTGAAACTGAAAGTGCGACTCGATTACAATTATTACAAGCGCGTATTCGTCCCCATTTTTTATTTAATAGCCTCAATAGCATTGCCAGCCTGACACAAACACGCCCTGATATAGCCGAACGTATTACTGAGGATTTAGCGGATTTATTTCGTATGATTATTAGAGAAGATAAAACTCTGATACACTGGTCACGAGAAAAGGAACTCAGTGAACATTATATTGATATAGAAAAACAACGCCTAGGAACACGGCTGAATATCCAATGGCATACGGACAATATTCCTCATAAGGCATTAGTACCTGCCTTATTACTTCAACCCTTATTAGAAAATGCTATTTTTCATGGTATCGAACCTGTTATTCATGGCGGTCATATTACCGTGACAGGTGAATTGATTCGTCATCATTTACACATAGAAATACAAAATAGTAATAGTAAAAATTTAGTACATCGACAAGGAAATCAAATCGCCTTAAAAAATATCAAGGAACGCTTACACAGCCATTTTTCTGAGAATGCTTCCATTCATTTTTGGGAACAAGAGAATAATTATTATGTTAAAATCATCCTTCCATATAAAGAACACACTGAGAGTTAACTCATGAAAATTCTTATTGTTGATGATGAACCTCTGGCGGTTGAACGTTTAAAATTTTTAGTCAAAGACATTAATCCTAATTATCAATTAATAGAAGCCCATAATGGTATTGAAGCCGTTGAACAAGCGATTAAGATAGAGCCTGATATTATTTTGATGGATATTCGTATGCCGGGAATGGATGGTTTAGAAGCCGCTCATCATTTACTTAAATTTGATAAACAAGCTGCTATTATTTTTACTACTGCCTATGATGAATATGCTCTACAAGCGTTTGATGCTCATGCCGTTGATTATTTACTTAAACCTATTCGTAAAGAACGACTCGAAAAAGCTTTGGAGAGTTGTAGCCAGCTCAATAAATTACAATTAGAACAAGTGAGTTTACAAAATATAGCCTTAAAAAATTCTGATATACAAAATAAGCAAGTGACTTATCGAACTCATATCAGCGTGCAACTGCCTAATAATTTATTTTTAATTGCAATAGAAAATATTCATTCATTTTTAGCCGATAATAAATACATTACCGTTAAATACAATAAAAATGGAGTACTTGCAGAAACTATTATTGAAGATACCCTAAAATCACTTGAACAAGAATTTCAACATTCTTTTATACGCATTCACCGCAATGCACTGATTCAAAAAAATAAAATTGAAGCATTACATAAAATGGATGATGGTCGAGTCTTGCTCATACTCAAAGATTTTTCCGATAGTTATGAGGTCAGTCGTCGCCATCTTGCTCATGTACGAAAATTAATGAAGTCATAAGCACTTCTGAATAAAAATACTGATCATTAGAACACCATGTTAACTAGTCATCAATTGCAAATTCAATACGTTCGATTAACTTAGCCAATGCCTTCTTAGCACAGGCTGCATCTTTTTCACCACCGGGTGCACCGCTCACACCTACTGCACCAATATTATAACCACTGGCAATAATTTTAATACCACCTTCCATCATAATCAGTCCTTCAATATGATTTAATTCTTGCTGTATGTCAGCACGTGCATTTTTGAATGTACCACTATCTGTCCATGCCATGACGGTCATATTTGCTTTACGTTCTGCAATTTCTAAAGTAAAACGTGATGCTCTATCATCGCGTAAAGAAGCACGCACTAGACCAAATCGATCAACCACAACTGCACTGACATGATACCCCTCTTTACGACACGCTAAAATAGTTTCACTGACAATATCACGAGACAGTTCCATACCAATACTTTTATCTATCACAACATCTTGAGCATGTACTACAAATGCACTAAACATCGCTAAAAAACCGTAAGCCCACTGTTTCATTATTTTTATTATCCTATTCAAATTTAAAGTCTTATTCTATAGTAATAATATCATTATTTATAGAGTAGAATAGTCATTTTAATCCCATAATAACAATCGCTTTTTTACTCAAACACTCTATAATAAGACACTTATAAAACATCTATTATTTATCATTTTATTTAGGATATTTTTATGACTTATGCACTGGCGTTTACACTTCATTTACTAGCCGTCGTTATTTGGGTAGGTGGCATGTTTTTTGCCCATTTTATGCTCAGACCTTCTGCGATTGAAAAACTTGAACCTCCACAACGCTTGTCTTTATGGGTAGCTGTTTTTGGACGTTTTTTCTTTTGGGTATGGATTGCCGTAATTACTATTTTACTGTCAGGTTACTGGATGATTTATGATGCCTTTGGTGGCTTGATGGGCTTTAAAGTGCACTATATTCAAACCATGCATATTATCGGCTTAATCATGAGTGCTATTTATGCCTATATTTTCTTTGTACCTTATCAACAACTAAAAATAGCGGTTGCCAATAAAGAATTCCCTACTGGGGGTGCATTAATGAATAAAATACGCCTGCTTGTCACCACTAATTTAATTTTGGGACTCATCACCATCATGGTTGCAAGTGGTGGTAAATATATTAATATTTAACTTGATTAAGAAATAGGCTTAACCGCTTTAATATGAATACTACCATAGGTCTCATTTTGCACAATTTCTAATAGATTTTGTTTACTTAATTCTAATATGGCTAAAAATGTGACGACTACACCACCACGACCTTCTTCATAAGAGAATAAGGTCGTAAAACGAGTAAAGGCTTCATGGTCATTATTCAAACGTTCTAATACCATTGTCATACGCTCTCTGACGGATAAAGTTTCTCGTTCAATATTATGTTGCGAAAACATAGAAGCTCTGAGCATCACTTCTTTTAAGGCATACATTAACTCTTGCATGCTAATATCAGGTTGTTGTTCAGGTGAACTATAATCCAGATCAGATGAAACCAAAAAAGTATCTCGTCCCATTCTTGGCAATTCATCAATTTTAACCGCTACTTTTTTATAACGTTCATATTCTTGTAGGCGACGTATTAATTCAGCACGAGGATCAGCTTCATCATCCATTAATAATTCAGGTCGCGGTAATAACATACGAGATTTTATTTCTGCTAACATCGCTGCCATCACTAAGTATTCAGC
>JAGLFC010000085.1 GCA_023144715.1 Gammaproteobacteria bacterium
CACCTTCATACGCCCCTTTTATACCCACAGCCTCTAATTTATCGGCAATTTCTCTGGCTCGTACCGCCCTAAATTCTTGTAATTGCTGTATACCTTCTTGTAAGGGTCTATAATCCATTGAAAAATTTAAACCGACAATATGTATTGTGCATTTATTCCAACTCACCGAGAGTTCAATACCATTGATGAATTGAATACCCTGTTTAACGGCATTTTGACGTGCTTCATTAAGACCATCAATACCATCATGATCCGTCAAAGCAAGCATTTCAATGCCCGAGTCTGAGGCACGATTAACTAATTCAGTGGGTGTTAATCGACCATCTGAGGCTTGTGAATGGGTATGTAAATCTATTTGCATCAGTAAAAATACTCAAACTATTCAATAAAACCGCCTATTTTAACCTATTTTTAGTCACAATATGATTATTAAATGACATTTTATACTTTATTTAAAAGCAAAACGACACTATATGTAAGACAAGGTTGACGTTTATTATTCTATGCCTTATTGTTCTATGAGATAACATCATGTAAAAATTATCTCTTATATTTTTACTGACTTTTTTAATATTAGAAGCGATTGAACCTATTTTATGTTGAAATTTATTTATGATTTTTTGCCGATTATTATTTTTTTCGGTACTTATAAACTGACCAATAATGATATTTATGCGGCAACAATTGCCGCAATGATCGCTACCGTTATTCATTCAGCCATACAATGGTTTATGCATAAAAAGTTAGAAAATCAACATATTATTAATTTGGTTGTGATCCTCTTTTTTGGGAGCTTAACCTTATTATTTCAAGATGACACCTTTATCAAATGGAAAGTGACAGTCATTAATTGGATCTTCGGTCTGGCACTACTTGGCAGTCAATTTATAGGTAAAAAAAATATTATTCAAAGACAATTAGACGGTGCAATACAATTGCCTGATCCTATATGGATTCGACTTAATATGATGTGGGTAGCCTTTTTTATTTTTTGTGGCTTACTTAATCTCTATGTTGCTTTTTTTTATGGCTCTGATCTCAGTGATGAAGCACGTCAAACAGTATGGGTTGATTTTAAAATGTATGGTATGTTAGGGCTTACCTTTGTCTTTATGATTGTTCAAATATTTTATATACAACGCCATATTTTACCTGAAGAAAGCGTTGAAGAAATCGTGGAAGATATTATTCATGATGAATTACAAGATGACACTACTACAGTATCTCAAGTAAACACCCCTACAGATTCAAGCAAAAAAAAGGCCCCTTAAATGCTCTATGCCATCATTTCTACTGATATAATCAACAGTCTCAGCAAACGTATTCAGGCACGCCCTGCTCATATTGCCCGTCTGGAACTTTTAAAAAGTGAAGGACGCTTAATTATTGCGGGTCCTCACCCTGCTATTGATAGTAATGATCCTAGTGACGCAGGTTTTACAGGTTCATTAATCATTGCTGAATTTGATCATTTACAAGCAGCTCAAGAATGGGCAGACCAAGATCCTTATGTTAAGGCAGGTGTTTATAAACAAATCACGGTTAAACCCTTTAAAAAAGTATTACCCTAAATCTATATTCTAATCACAATAAAACTCAACAGGATACAATGACACATGATAAGACTCAATATAATAAAAAAACCACTTTTTACATTACTGAGCTCAACTTTATTACTCAGCTCTTCAGCATTAATGGCAGAAGATAAAGTGCTTGCCGTGGTGAATGGTGCAAACATTACTACCAGCCAATTAGAAATTGCTGCGACACAAAGTAAGACAACACTTGAAACATTGAGCGACCCACAAAAAAAATTATTAACAGAAGCATTGATTAATCGCCAATTAGTGCTTGATGAAGCAATAAAAGCAAAATATGATCAAGATCCTTCAATGGTTGCTCAGATGAAAGCATTATCAGATAGCTATTTGGCGGCCAGTTATCTCGCTATTATTGCAGAAAAAATGAAGTCTAGTGAGCAAGATATGAAAGCTTATTATGATAAAAATGTGCTTGCTAATGCAGCCACTGAATATAAAGCACGTCATATTTTAGTCAAAACAGAAGCTGAGGCAAAAACCATTATTACTGAAATTGATGGTGGTGCTGATTTTTCTACCATCGCTAAAGAAAAGTCAATTGATACAGGGTCTGGTGTCAATGGTGGTGATTTAGGTTGGTTTACTAAGCAAGATATGGTCGCTTCTTTTTCTCAGGCAGTGGCGAATATGAAAAAAGGTGAATTGAATCAAACACCTATTAAGTCACAATTTGGCTGGCATGTCATTATTCTTGATGATGAACGCACTTTAACACCTCCTGAATATAATGCTGTAAAAGAAGAAATTGATAAACTACTTATTAAAGAAAAATTAAATAAGTATCTTGAAGACTTAAATAAAAATGCTAAAATTGAATTAAAATAATACATTTTTTACGTTAATAATGATCTTATAACAGTGAACCTATATTATTTATAGGCTTACTGTTGATATTATCCTCCCTTTTATCACCTTCTTTTTCCCTTTTTTTGTTATACTAATAAAGCACATCTAAACACTATATCTTCTTAGTTAGGAATATTTTCTTGCAAATACACGACACATTTTTATTTAACGATCTTCCTGAACAAACCGTTAATAATGATTTTCAAATTTTTATGAATGAAAAGAGTATTGATAAATGGTTTAATAATATTCCTTTAGCCAATCATAAAGTGTCATTAAAAAGTATTTATATTTCATTAAAATTTTCTAACGAAGCCATTATTCCTTATAAAAAACGCCTTTATTTTTTGGAAAAGCTTCATCTTAGTATTATTGATCTGGCCAATCAACTCACAAAAAATAATTTACATCACAGTCTCCCTTTAAATGAAAAGCAACAAAGAACATCTTTATTAATACAAAACTTACATCTCCAGCTCATCATTGGTTATAAATTTGTTTTGCATGACATCATGAAATGTAATTCATTTATTCAATGTCCCAAAAAACAATCTTATATGACCTTGATAATTGAAAGAATTATTCGCCATCATAGCTTATCTCTTATCAGTACTTATCAATTCTATCAAAATCCAGCCAATGGTCAGTGGTCTGATATACATAATTTATTTATATTGGCTCATAATGAAAATTTATTAGATAAAGTAGTGGTTGATCAATCTTTATTTAATCTTAAAAAAACAACAATCAAAAATTTATATTTACAAATTATTTTACTCGCTATTGCCGATCCTTATAATTTATCTCAACTGCATATTGTCTCAATCTTTAACCAATTAGAAGAATGGAGTGCCCTTGCTGAAATTCGACCCTATCAAGGCAAACAAGAAACACAAGCCTTAGTGATTGATTTATCAAATGATCATAAGCCTTCATTTATCAGTATCAATAAACCCGTAAAGACAAAATTTTTATGGGAGTTAGGGACATTAAAATTGACTCAGGAAACTTTAAGTCAATTGTTAAAGAAGAAAAATACTCAAAATGTAAAAATTAATAACGAATTACTCGAAAAAATATCCAGTGCTTGGCAAGTAAATACAAAAAGACATCAAAATCGAAATCACTCACAGACCACTTATGTTAATATGGTTATCGGCTTAAATCATGTCTATAATAATTTTACTCATGAAAAAGAAACTCATAATGGTGAACAGAATAAGAATAATTATAATAGCCATTATCATTCTAAGAATATTGAGATAATAACGCCAACTCATGATATATGGGAGACTCCCTTTCAATATGAAGAAACATCACAAGATACATCAAAGAAACTATTGCAAAGCATATCGGATACAACATCCCGACCAACCTTATACAAATGGCAAATAGTGAATGAAAGTCCGGGTGGATATTCTTTATTATGGAATCATAGTGAACCTATTAATGCCAAAGTAGGTAAAGTTATAGCCCTGTGTCATGAAAGCAATGCAATAGAAAAAATATGGCTTTTAGGAACTATTCGTTGGTTAAAATGTATTAAAAACAATAAAATTCAAGTGGGTATCCATATTATTGGTAATAATCCACAAGCTGTTCAAGTGTCCAAAGCACTTAAAAATAGTGAAGGTTTACAGTTTCGTGCTATTTTATTGCCTAAAAATCCTATTTTAAAACAACCCAGTACACTCATTACAACTGCTTTAGGATACAAAGAAAATGAATCACTGATCTTAGAGGAATATGCTTTAATCAATAATATTATTAAAAAAACAAAAACAAAAATATTATTAACAAAATGTTTAGAAAGTAGCCCTCATTTTTTAAAATTTGCGTATCAGCCTACTGAAGGTCAACAGAAAATAAAAGAAAAACAGATTTTAATAAATAGTGCTGATAATGATAGCCAATTACTCGCAGGTCGTGAATTTGATGAAATGTGGGGTGATTTATAAATAATAATATTATTAGGTGATATTATCACTTTAATATTCTCTTTTATTTGACACAATAGTAACTTCTTAATTTATTGCCCCTATTCACTGAGGTTAATCATGAAAATTGGAGTCACCAGTCAAAATTTTAGAACCATTACTGGACATGCAGGTAAAACACGCCGTTTTCTTATTTATTCAGAGAATGAAAAAAATACATGGATAGAGTCAGAACGATTGGATTTACCCAAAGACATGTCAATGCACGAATTTAAAGGGACACAACATCCCATTGAGGCAGTCGATGTGTTAATTACTGCCGGTTGTGGTCAGGGCTTTATCAATAAAATGAATTTAAGCGGTGTGACCGTTTTAACGACGAGTGAAACCGATCCTTTATCAGCCATAAAATTATATATTGCGAATGGTCATTTACCACCAGCACTTCCTCATAAACATTAAAAATTATCAAATAATATGGAGTAATCATCTATGTATGAAATTAATACAACCCTAAATGGCAGTTTTGACAGTGTTAAAGAAAAGGTATTATCAATACTGACAGAAGAACAACTTGGTGTTGTCAGTGAACTCAATGTTCAGGCAACCATGAAGAAAAAATTAGACATTGATATTCCAGCGTATCAAATACTAGGTGCCTGTAATCCCAAACTTGCACTACAAATTATTGAAGCTGATCCTAATGCTGGTAATTTACTGCCTTGCAATTTTATTATACGTGAAGCAGAACCTAATAAGATTGTAGTAGGCTTTATGGATCCTATTACCGTGTTAGCCTTAGCAGAATCCGATGTGATTAATGACGTGGCTAAAATAGCTCGTGATAAAATAGATCGTGTCATCGCTAAATTATCACAATAACACTGGCTTCTTTCCCCTTTTTTAAAGGGGAAATTGAAAACATTTAACCTTGAATAGGGCCTAATTGCTCTGAAGATAACACGGTTTCAAAATAATTATCCGCTGTTTCTACAGGCACTGGATTACCATTTGAAAAGACCAAAGGTAACTCATAATCATTCCAGCCTCGTAAACCTGTTTTAAGTGAATAGACATGTTTATAATCCATTAACTGCATAGTATAAGCTGCTAAAATACTGCGATTACCTGATCGACAAATCACCACAATGTGTTTATCTCTTGCTTCTACCAATTCTGCCTCTGTTTCTTCATAACCATAATCACAAGCGACTTCTAAAATACCGCGTGGTACATCCAAAGCCCCTTCAATATGCATGACCTGAAACTCAGAAGGACAGCGTACATCCAAAAATAAAAATTCTTTGCCGTGCTTTTGTTGTTCAATAATATCCCAAGGAAAGAGTTCTTTAACCTGTGGTGCTACTTTTGCTACCATACTATTATAGGTGTGTCGTGTTGTCATTATTTTTTCTTCCCACAATCTGTTTTTTTACCAAATAAGCAAGCACTGTTCGTCACTAAATTTCTTATAAAAAAACCTAATAAAACAGTGCATACCAGTCCACTCAATAGTGCAAAAAGCATATCACCACTACTAAAAAATGACACACTTAAAAAACCTGTTATCACAATAAATATAATACACATACACAATGACCTAAAGTAAATTTTCTTGTTTAAGAAAATTAATAAGATGTTGTCCATCGGTTTCGATTTTCTCGACAGAATTATGATCAGCACCCTCAATAATCAATAAATTCCCTGTATGATTATCCTGAATTGCATAGGCATCTTCTATTGGTACTGTATTGTCATCTGTACCATGGACTAATAAAACAGGAATCGTAATTTTTTTAATAGTATTCACAGGGGCTATTTCTGTAAATCTATGACCAATAATCCATTGAATATAGGCCAATAAAAAATGAATTAAAAATTGGGGCAATTTAAAGGTTTCAAAATAGCGTGTCATTAGCCATTGTGGACTACCAAAAGCAGAAATACTAATCACAGCCGCAATGTCATTTCTTTTTGAACTTGAATATAACACGGCACCAGCACCCACTGAATGACCTAATAAAATAATATTGTCATTAAACGTAAATGATTTTTTAGCGTGTTCAATAGCATGATCCAAATCCTCAGAAAAGCGTGGCAATGCTGAATAAGTATCACCATCACTTCGACCATGACAACGTGAATCAAATAATAATACATGACTCCCTGCTTGATGAAAGATTCGTGCAATGGGCAACATCAATGATGCACTACTGCCCCAACCATGTACAATAATCACCAAAGGAGCGGTCTTTGCTTGTGGTGTATTTGAGGCAACAAACCATGCAAATAAATGTTTATTGTTATCCGTTATAATGTCTAATTGCTCATAATCCATTGCAAAATCATTAGGTGTTTTATCGTTCTTAATTCTTGGTGGAATAAAGCCAACATGTAATAACACCCACATTAAAAATAAGAAAAAAATAGGAATGAATATAATATAAAGTATCATTTAAAAAATATAACAACGATAAGAATGAGCATTAAGGATATAAGAATAATCTATTGTTGTCGGTGATAATATCACCTAATGAAGATATTTTTTAAGTGCCAATGCAAGCGACTGAATATCAATAGACAAGAAATAGTCTCAACCATACTCCTTTGATGATATACTTAGGAAATTAGAAATTTCCTATACTATTTTTTTACCCTGAATAAACAAATAACTGAATAATTTTACATGGAAGACAACACTTATATTTTAAAAAAAACAAACGAGATCATAACAATAGATAATAAAGCTGATCTAAAATCACTTATTCTTAATATGAGTGTACAAGCAAAAAGATATATCCTAATGTTTAGCCACCATCTTGACAATCAACTATTTGATCACAAAGCACTTTATGAAGCGATTAAATCTTTAGCGATCAAAAACCCACACACTTATATTCAGATTCTACTTCAAGATAGTCAACCTATAAGCATTAAGGGTCATCGTCTACTGACATTAACACAACGTATTTCGAGTCATATAGAGATTAGAGTGGTGGCAAAAAAACATTTGGATATAATAGAAACATTCCTTGTTTTTGATGATCATAGCTATATTATTCATCAACATCCTGATCGTTATGATGCTGAGGCTAATTTTTATGATGTATTAAAAACAAAAGACCTTAATGAGAAATTTAAAAAAATGTGGGATCATGCGACTATTGCTCATTCATTACGCCCATTAAATCTTTAAATACAGTTTCTATATTGTTTATTCCCTTGTATAACAACATAGAAAAATTATATTCATTTATAGATTTAACAATGCCAACAATATTTATTCACTATAAATACGAATTAAATCAGGTATTTCTTTACTGGCTTGTTCTAATTGATCTTCTAAGTCAACGGGGTTAGGGACACTGATTGAAGGTACTGTCCAACCACCTGGCATAGTCCCTAAATCATCTGGTGCTGCAATCAAATCATCCCACATCACTGCCATACCCTCTTTAGGATCAGTGGGTTGAAACCAATCGACAGGATTTTGTGCTTTAAAAGGTAATTCCTTACGGTTCCAAAAACTATCAGGGGCACCAAAGGGCCATTCTTCCCACGGTGCATTATT